>JAPOUR010000040.1:0-13142 GCA_026708565.1 Candidatus Dadabacteria bacterium | reverse complement strand
TGTAGGGGTGGCGAGTCCAATTGGACTAACGATTTTGGCACAGGCTTTGGTAGCTCCATAGGTATTACTACGGGCATATCCAAAATCGGCGGTCTTCCCGTTAGAGGGGAACTGGAATACATCTACAGCAACAACAAGTTCAACGAAAAAATTGCCCCCGACTTCGGGGGGGCAAAAGCCCCGGAGTTTGACCCTGAACTCGGCGGACAACTTTACGGGGAGTTGGGAAGTGTTGCTTCTCACAATGTTTTTGCCAACCTGTATTACGACCTTGAACTTGAAGGTTCAAGTTTTACCCCCTATGTGGGACTGGGAGTAGGGTGGTCAAGAACAAACTTTGACATGGTTCATTTTTTCCAGAGGAACAGATCCGATGATGAACCTGCCCCGTCCGGGAGCACCGGGCATCCGGCGACCAGAAATCTGGATGCTGACGGCAATTGTACCCCTGTCGCCACCGATGACTGCGTTGTTGAGACTCTGGAAGGCGTTATCAGTTACGCGAACGACACGCACGATGATTCCACCTTCGGGCTTCAATTCCTGCTTGGGTTTGACTACCCGCTGTCCGACAGGATTTCTGCGGGTGTGAAACTTCGCTGGGCTTACTTCGGGGATATTGAAGGCGACAACAAGAAGTGGGACACGCTCAGAAGCCACGAATCAACCGTTGCTCCTGACGCGGAAAACATTGATGAAACGCTTGGAAGAAGCAACATTGTTACCTACAAGACCACGCTTGAGAACAAGCAGGTATGGGGCGCGGCGTTCAGTCTGAAATACAAGTTCTTCTAATCCACGCCTACGGAGTCAAGGCAACAAACAGGCGCGGGAGCACACGCAATGCTCCCGCGCCTGTTTTGCTGTTTAACGCAAAGGAATCAGGCGGACTCTTTGACAACCTTCAAAAACTGCTCTCCGTATTTGTCAAGTTTTGCGTGTCCGACTCCGGAAATGAAAGACATTTGCACCAAATCGGCGGGCTTTTCCTTTGCCATCGCGGCAAGGGTTGAATCGTGGAAAACCACATACGGCGGCACGTTCTGCTCTTTTGCAATGCGGGAGCGCAACTCGCGCAGTTTGTGAAAAAGCGGCATATCCCCTTCGCTTATATCCGCCTTTGAGACGCGCGGGGGCTTCTTTGCTTTTGCGGGGCTAACTTTCCGTTCCGGCATTTTGCGGAAACTTATGCTCTCTTTTCCGCGCATTACCGCGCCGCCTTTCTCCGTCAGGCGGAGGCCGCCGTAGCCGTCCGTTTTGACGGCAAGCGCGCCCGCGGCGACAAGTTGCCTTATGACCGACCGCCACTCCATGGCATCAATCTCCGTTCCCACTCCGTAAACCTTCAGTTTGTCATGGTGAAAACTCTTTATCCTTTCGGTGTCCTTGCCGAGCAGCACATCTATCAGGTAGTGAACGCCAAACATCTCCCCCGTGCGGTAAACGCACGCGAGCGCCTTTTGCGCGGCAACCGTTCCGTCCCATGTTTCGGGCGGATTCAGGCAGTTGTCGCAGTTGCCGCACGATTTGCCGTATTCTTCGCCAAAGTATCCGAGAAGCGACCGCCGCCTGCATCCGGCGGTTTCACAAAGCCCCAGCAGAGAGTTGATTTTTGAGCGTTCCACCCTTTTGAAACTTTCATCGGCCTCCGAGTTGTCAACCATCTGAATCTGCATCATCAAATCCTGCAACCCGTAACTCATCCATGCGCTCGCGGGCAGGCCGTCCCGCCCGGCGCGCCCGGTTTCCTGATAGTAGGATTCAATGTTTTTCGGCAGATTGAGGTGAGCCACAAAACGGACATCGGGCTTGTCTATTCCCATCCCGAAAGCGACGGTCGCCACAACAATCACTCCCTCCTCGCGCAGGAAACGGTTGTGATTTTTCTCTCTTTCCTCCTTTGTCATTCCGGCGTGATAGGGAATTGCGTCAAGTTTCTTTGAAGAAAGCCACTCTGCGGTCTTTTCAACCCCCTTGCGCGACATGCAATAGACAATCCCGCTTTCAGAGGGGTGTTTTTCCTCAATAAAATCAAGCAGCGCCCGCCTCGCGTCCGGGCGCTCGCTTATCATGTAGCGGATGTTCGGGCGGTCGTAGCCGACTATGTGCATTTCGGCGTTCCGCAAGCCCAGCTGTCCGGCAATCTCACGCCGGGTCATCTCGTCTGCGGTGGCGGTAAGGGCAACGCGCGGCACGGAGGGAAACCTTTCGGCGAGAACTGACAACTCCAGATATTCGGGACGGAAATCATGCCCCCAGCGCGAGACGCAATGCGCCTCGTCAATGGCGAACAGCGCGACTTCAATGTTGGCAAGGGTTTCAAGCATTCCGCCGCCAATCAATCCCTCCGGAGCCACATAAAGCAGGTCAAGTTTTCCGGCGACCAGAGCGTCTTCCGTGTTGCGGCGTTGGGAATACGACATGCTTGAATTCAGAAACGCCGCCGCGACCCCGTATTGGCGCAGGGCGTCAACCTGATCTTTCATAAGGGCGATAAGGGGAGACACCACAACCCCCGTTCCGGAGCGCGCGATTGACGGTATCTGATAGCAAAGCGACTTGCCTCCGCCCGTGGGCATAACGGCAATTGCGTCTCCGCCGTCAATCAGCGTCTGGACAATCTCCCCCTGATGAGGGCGGAAGTCCGCAAAGCCGAAAGTCCCGCGCAATATCTCAAGGGCCTTCCCGCGACCGGCGGACTGTTTCTTCCGGCTGGTTTGTGGCACGGGGCGATTTTAACCGCTTTTTACGCGCCGGTGGAAAAACTGCGCGGCTTTGCATTAGAATAGGAAAATGCCGCGCCTGAACCGCTTTGAGATAGACATCTTCAACAACATCCTTACCGCGATAGCGGAGGAGATGGGCAAACTTCTTACCCGCTCGGCGCTGTCGGCAAATATCAAGGAGCGGCGCGACCACTCGTGCGCCATATTCAACGCCGGGGGCGAGATGATAGCGCAGGCGGCTCACATTCCCGTGCATCTGGGCTCAATGTCGTTTTCAGTCGCCGCGGTTCTTGACGAGAAAGAGTTCCGTGACGGAGACGTATTCATCCTGAACGACCCTTTCAGGGGCGGCACTCACCTGCCCGACATAACTTGCGTGCGCGCGGTGTTTGTGGGCGGAAAGCCGGGTTTTTATCTTGCCGTCCGCGCCCACCATGCGGATGTCGGCGGCAAAACGCCCGGCTCAATGCCGCTTTCCTCCTCGGTGGAAGAGGAGGGGGTTGTGATTCCTCCGACCCTGATTGCGCGGGGCGGCGGGATTGACCGCCGCCTGATTGACAAAATCACCTCCGGCATGAGAAACAGGCGGGAGAGGCTTGGAGACCTGAGCGCCCAGATTGCGGCTCTTGAGGCGGGCGGCAAGCGGCTCGCGCAGACGGTTGAGAAATACTCCGCCGCCGACATCGGCGGGGCGGCCGATATGCTTCTTGACTACGGCGAGGCGATAATGCGGGACACCATCAGACGGATTCCCGATGGCAGCTACCTGTTTACAGACTATTTGGACGATGACGGTCTCGGAACGGAAAACATTCCCGTCAGGGCGCGTGTAACGATAGACGGCGATGCGGCGGAGGTTGATTTGTCGGGAAGTTCGCCGCCCGTCAAGGGTTGCCTGAACGCCCCTTTCAGCGTTGCCGTGTCTGCGGTTTTGTATGTTTTCCAGTGTCTCGCCCCGGATGACATACCGCTCAACTCCGGCCCCCTTCGGGCGATACGGATACTTGCGGATGAGCCCTCCATACTGAACGCCCGCTATCCGAGCGCCGTGGCCGGGGGCAATGTGGAAACCTCACAGCGCATTGCGGACGCCGTTTTCGGCGCGTTGCGGGAGGCGATTCCCGAAAGGATACAGGCGGCGGGGGCGGGAACGATGAACAACCTTACCTTCGGCGGCGAGGGGTTTGTCTGTTACGAAACCATCGGCGGCGGCATGGGGGCAAGAAGCGGTATTGACGGGGTCTCCGCCGTGCAGACGCACATGACCAACACACTTAACACACCCGTTGAGGCTCTTGAAAGGGAGTTTCCCGTCCGCATTGAGTTTTACTCCATAAGAGAGAATTCCGGCGGGGCGGGAAGGTTTCGGGGCGGAAGCGGTATTGTGAGGCAATACAGGTTTCTTGAGCCTGCAACCGTCTGTCTTATAACGGACAGGCGAAAACACAGCCCCGGCGGGGCGTGCGGCGGCGGAGACGGCGGGCGCGGGAGAAACCTGCTGATTCGGGGCGGAGAGCAAACCGAACTTGCGGGCAAGCACAGTTTTGAAGCCCGGCGGGGAGACATACTTTCAATAGAAACCCCCGGCGGCGGCGGTTGGGGAAGGCCGTGAGACAGGCCGCCGCAATAGCCGCCTTTTTTTTTGCGGGCGGGTGCGTGTTTGCCCATGTCCCCGCAGACATTAACGATGCCTGCTCCATACTCATAAACAAGCGGGGCTGGTATGGGGATGTTCTGAGGACGGAAAAGCGGTGGGGCGTTCCAATGTCGGTAACTCTCGCATTTGTGCGCCACGAATCAAGTTTCAAGAAAAAGGCGAAGCAGCCGCGCAGAAAAATCCTGCGGTTTATCCCGTGGAAACGGGTCTCGTCCGCATCGGGATACGCTCAGGCGATCAACAAGACCTGGGAGCAGTATTTGAGGGAAACGCAAAAGGGCGGTTTTATGACGCGGCGGTCGGACTTCAAGGACGCAACCGATTTTATCGGCTGGTATAACAGCAAGAGCGCGCGTCTGCTCAAGATAAAGAAGGATGACGCCTACAAACTTTATCTCGCCTACCATGAGGGATGGGGGGGCTACCGTAGGGGGACTTACAAAGATAAACAGTGGCTAATCAAGGTCGCCCGTAGGGTGGAGAAGACGGAAAAAACCTACCGGCGGCAGATAAGCGGTTGCCGCAGGCATCTTAGAACCAAACGGCTCGGCATATTTTAGCGGTTTCTTATGACAGCCCTTCCTCATCCGCAGACTTCTCAACAATGCCGGGGGGAAGGGATTTTGAAGTTTTCGCGCCGAGTTGTTTCATTTTTTCCGCCCTGCCGATGAGGTTGCCCCTTCCCGTTGAAAGAGACTTGTAGGCGTCGTCAAAATTGTTTCCGACAGTCTCAAGTTGTCTTTTCACGGTGTCCATCTTGTCAACAAACCCCGCAAATTTGTCATACAATTTGCCCGCCTCCTCGGCAATCTCCTGGGCGTTTCTGTTCCGGTCCTCCATCCGCCACAGGCTGTGAACCGTCCGCAGAACCGCAAGAAGCGTTGAGGGGCACACAAGCACAATGTTTCTGTCCAGCGCCTTTTGGAATATGCCCTCGCTTTCGTTGACTGTGAGGATATATGCGGACTCAATCGGAACGAACAAAAGCACATAGTTCAGCGAGCGGATTCCGGGAAGATTCTGATAGTTCTTTTCGCCAAGCTCCTTTATATGGGATTCAACAGACCTGATGTGGCTTTTGAGAAACTCCGCCTTTTCCGCCTCGCTCCCGGATGAGCAGTACCCGTCATAAGCGACCAGAGAGACTTTTGAGTCAATCACAATGTCCTTGTCGTCCGGAAGGCGGACAAGAACATCAAGGACGCGCCGTCCTCCTTCGCCGGTCATGGTTTCCTGAACCTCATACTCTCTGCCCTTTCTCAGTCCTGATCTCTCAAGGGTTCTCTCAAGCACCAGTTCGCCCCAGTTGCCCCGTTGCTTGGAATCGCCCTTGAGGGCTTTTGTAAGGTTCTGCGCCTCGGCCCCGATGGTTTTGTTAAGGTCTTTGAGCCCTTCAATCTGGCTTTTCAATTCGCCGAATTTGCCCGCGAAGCCCTCGCCGGTTTTGGCGAATTTGTCTTTGAAATCCCGTATGTCGTTTTTGAGAGGGCTTAAAATGGTCTCAAGCCCTTTCTGATTCTGTTTGGCAAATTTCTCGCTACTGGCGTCAAAAATCCTGTTGCCCACATTCTCAAACGCTGTTTTGAGATTGCTCTCGGCTTCTTTCCATGCGGCGCGTTCCCTTTCAAACCCCTCGCGCTCTTTTTTCAGTTCGGTCTCAAGTTCGGCAACCTTTATTCCGTCCGCTCTTCCCCGCTCCGCCTCTTCTTTGACCTTCCGAAGTTCCGACTCAAGCGCCTTGTTGCTCTTTGCCGTATCGGAAACCCTGCCGTAAGCCCAAACGGCAACCCCCGCAGCAACCACGGCAATTATGCCAAATACAAACTCCATACCTGTTATTATATCGCTTTCCCGACAATGGACGAAAAAACCTGTTTTATTGCGCTCACGCTGATCAAGGGGCTCGGCAATGTCCTCATAAGCCGTTTGACGGGAGAGTGCGGCTCGGCGGAGAATGTTTTCAAGGCGGCGAAGACCGCGGGAACATTGTCCGGAATTGACGGCGTTGGCGCGGACACTGAGAATCTTGTCAGGAATTTCTCGGAGTGGGGAAGGGCGGAGAGGGAGGTTTCCGAGGCGCGTAAAAGGGGTTTTGACATCCTGACACTCGCCGCCCCCGGCTACCCGCAGAGACTTAAAAACGTCCACTCCGCTCCGGCCATCCTGTATGTGTCAGGGGAAATACGGGAAAGCGACTCGCTTGCCGTGGCAATCGTGGGCTCGCGCTACGCGAACAAATACGGCAGGGAATCCGCAAGAAAACTGTCTTACGAACTTGCCGAGGCGGGCGTTTGTGTGGTGAGCGGGATGGCGCGCGGTGTGGATTCCGCGGCGCACAAGGCGGCGGTTGACGCGGGCGGGCGCACAATCGCGGTTCTCGGCAGCGGTCTTGATGTGATTTATCCGCCGGAGAACCATGAACTGTATGAAAGCATCTCAAAAAACGGCGCGGTCATCTCGGCGTTTCCGCTCCGAACCGTTCCGGACAAAACCCATTTCCCGGAACGCAATGCGGTCATAAGCGGCCTCTCCCTCGGAACTGTGGTGGTGCAGGCGGCAAGGAAAAGCGGGGCGCTCATAACGGCAAAACTGGCTCTTGAGCAGAACAGGGATGTTTTCGCCGTGCCCGGAAGGATTAACGAGCCCATAAGCGAGGGAGCCAACAGTCTCATCAAACAGGGCGCGATACTGGTGGAAAGCGCCGATGACATAATAAGCGGGATAAGGGAACTCAAAGACCTTCAAACCGCCGCGCGGACAAAACAGCAACAGCGGACGGCGGAGGAAAAGATTGCCTCGCTGCCGAGGGAGAAACGGAAACTGCTCTCCCTGATAAGAGAGAAACCCCTTCACATTGACGAGATAACGGAGCAGTCCGGTGAAACGGTGGCTTCAATCTCCGCGCTTATTCTTGAACTTGAGATAGAAGGGCTTGTGGAAAACTCCGAAGGCGGAATGTATCAGGCAAAGATTTGAGGGACTTGACTTGTGATGTGTATGATTTGACGATTTATACACATTATTTCTCCCAGCCGAACCCTTCCATGCACTTTACGAATTCTTCATCCTGTTTTTCTTTTTTGCCGCCGAGAAATCCGCTCAGAAATCCCGCGACTGCGCCCGCGATTTCGCCGCCCTCAATGCCCGCCTCGTCCATCAAATCCTGAAGCGCGCTTCCGGTTTCCTTCAATGTTTGCCTCTTTTCGGCTATTTCCATTTCCTCTTCAGGGGTCAATTCCCTGTCGCCCGCCCTTGCATCGCATATTGCGGACGCCACATCCCAGTCGGAAGTCGCTTTGCCGGCATCCTGAGGCGGCCGCCATGAGGTTTGTTTGTAAATACCGCCTGCGCATCCCGCAATGAACACAACGCAAACGGACAAAACTACTAAATTGCGCACGGTCTTTCCCGCTGTGGCGGAATGCTTAAAACAGTCCGGCTATGGAGTTTGCCAACTGTTCGGCAAAGTCCCGCCGAACGTCTTCAAACACAATCAGTTTGCCTTTCGCCTTGCCGATAACTCTGGTCCGGTAACTCTTCCACCGGCTTGTTTCCGAATAGGTTTGGGTTTCCCTGCGTCCGTAGGAACTTTCCGACCCCCCTCTGTTGTCGCCAAGGTCTGATTCGTGCTCCAGCCCCTGAGAGGATGACATCGCGGAAGAGCCTTCAATCTTCACCTCTCCCGAAGCCCGCTCCTTCAACTGAATATCAACCACAAGCGAAAAGTATTTTATCCACTGCTTGGCGGCAAGCCTTTTGTCGCGTTCGCGCTGGCTCAACGCCTGTCCTATCGCGCCGACCGCTCCGCCCACCACGCCGCCGACTATTGTCTCTCCGGTAATATCGCCCTCTCCAAGCAACGCTCCGGCTCCCGCTCCAAGCCCGGCTCCCACCAGAAGCCCGGCGGCGGTTCTGGTTAAGCTGAATCCGTATTTAGTCTCGTCAATTTTGGCGAGTTCCGCGGCGGAAACCTCATCGGCGAACAGCAGGTTTGCCTGTAAAACGTATGTGGCGCTGCTCGCATTCCGGGTCAATTTGTATCCGAGCGAGCGCAGTTTTTGGATGACAACTCCCTGAAGGTCAATGTCTTTTCCCGAAGTGTTGCGGATGCGGACATAAACCGAGGGGTTGTCCACTTCAGGCGGGTTAAGGAATATGCTGTCCGCCATGCGGACGCGTATATACTCCAGCGAGGGCTCTTTCGGTATTCCTATTTCAGGGCGAACCTTAACGCCGGTTGATGTCTGTTTGCCGGAAGCCGCATCGGACGGGTTGAACTTGGGCCCGCACCCGGCGGCCAGCAGGGAGAGCAACAGCACAAGCGCTCCCGCGCCTCTGGTTAAAAATGGAATGGAATGACCAAGACCGCGCATTTTATTACCTCTTCTTCGGGAAGACGCCGGTGTGATACACATCATCCTCCGTTGATTTGTCTCAACAGTAACAAGGGAATAAGGGACTTTCAAGGCCGGTTTGCGGTTGCGTGCAAATACCTTACAAGGGATTGACCCACCGCAGTCCGGGAAACCTGCTGAAGTCCTCATCGTTGGAATGAACCTCCGCCTGATACTCCATTGCAACGGCGGCTATGTGCGCATCGGTTACGAGGTTTGCGCCAACACCTGCGGCATCCAGATTTTGCCGGAGATATTCCAAATGCCTAACGCCCGGATTAACAGGGATGATATGAGCGTATTGAAACCACGACTTCACAAAATCAACCGCCGCCGGAGCGGACATGGGGGGCGTAACCACTTTGGGGTTTGTCATCAATCTCACAAATCCGTTCACCACCACCCACGGCAGGCCGACCCGCCTGTCGCCGTTAACCGTGTCTTCCCACCAGCGTCTGGCTTTTGCATGGTTTGCCACCCCGCTGTTGTATGCGTAAACAAGCAGGTTGATGTCCGGCACTATCATTTGGCGTGTTTTTTCACGAATTCAGCCGCTTCCAACTCATCGTTCAATTGATTGATTTTCCGCCGGTTTATTCCGGAGGCAAACCCGCCGTTGTGGGGGACGACTCTGAACTTGGGCGGGCGCGCCCTTTTTGCGCCGGGAGACATGCCCCTGCGCACCGCCTCATTCACCACTTGCTTGAACGGCTTGTTGCGAAGAAGGCTTTCCTTTTGCAGGTATTCCGCCACATCTTCATCCAATGTGAGTGTTGTTCTCATGCGGGCATCATACTGTTTTGATGTGTTGATGTCAAGCCGCCCGCCCCCTTCGCGGTTACAAAAAAAGCGCCGCTTGAACACGGCGCTTTTTTGTTTTCGTCCAATCCGTCAAATCAGACATCGTAGTAAAGGATAAATTCCTGCGGAACGGGTCTCAGCCGGACGGGGTTGACCTCGTTTTCCATCTTGTAATCTATCCATGTTCTGAGCAGGTCTTCGTCAAACACTCCGCCCCTGAGAAGGAAATCATGGTCTTTCTCAAGAGACTTGAGGGCCTCCTCAAGCGATGCGGGGACTGACGGCACGCCCTTCAGTTCCTCCGGCCCGAGGGCGTATATGTCTCTGTCAAGCGGGTCTCCGGGGTTGATCTTGTTCTCAATCCCGTCAAGCCCCGCCATGAGCATGGCGGAGAAGGTCAGGTAGCCGTTGCAGGACGGGTCGGGGAATCTGCATTCAAGCCGCTTTGCTTTGGGGCTCGGTGAATACATCGGTATCCTGACCGCCGCGCTTCTGTTTCTTGCCGAATACGCAAGGTTTACCGGGGCTTCAAATCCCGGAACAAGCCGCCTGTAGGAGTTGGTTGTTGAGTTGCTGAAAGCGCAAATGGCGCGGGCGTGCTTGAGTATGCCGCCTATGTAGTGCATGGCGGTTTCGCTCATTCCCGCATACCCGTTTCCGGCAAACAGCGGTTTGCCCTTTTTCCACAATGACTGGTGAACATGCATTCCCGAACCGTTGTCGCTGAACAGGGGCTTGGGCATAAAGGTTACGCTTTTGCCATGCTTGCGCGCCACATTGCGGCAGATGTATTTATACCACATCATCTGGTCGCCCATGCTGAGCAGGGAGGCGAATTTCATGTCTATTTCCGCCTGTCCGCCGGTCGCCACTTCGTGATGGTGCGCCTCAACCACTATGCCGAGGCTCTCCATTACGGAGACCATCTCCGAGCGCAAGTCATGATGCAGGTCCGCCGGGGGGGTGGGGAAGTATCCCTCTTTGTGCCTCAGTTTGTATCCGAGGTTGGGGAAGTCATCGCTTCCCGAATTCCAGATGCCTTCATCCGAGTCAACAAAATAGTAGCCGGAATTCGCCGTCTGGTCGTAGCGGATTTCGTCAAGAATGAAAAACTCAAGTTCCGGGCCGAAATACGCGACATCCGCAATGCCGGTGCTTTTCATATACGCCTCGGCTTTGGACGCTATGGTTCTGGGGTCGCGCGAATACGGCTCTTTGGTGATGGGGTCCATTATGTTGCAGAGGGCGACAACCGTGGGCATCTCCATAAACGGGTCAAGTTTTACCGTTTCGGGGTCGGGCATCATAAGCATATCGCTTGCGTTGATTGCCTTCCATCCCCTGATGCTTGAGCCGTCAAAGCCCATGCCCTCTTCAAACACCGATGCGTCAATCCCGCTGACGGGGAAGGTTACGTGCTGCCACATGCCCACAAAGTCAAGAAAACGGAAGTCAACAAACTTCGCCTTGCTGTCCTTTATAAAGTTTACCGCCTTTGCAACCGCCGCCTTGCTTGGGGCCGAGCCCGCTTTGCGTGCGGGGGCTTTGGATGATTTCTTTCTTACGGCCATTTCTTCCTCCTGTGCCGGTTTTTTTGCGCGCCTGTTTATATGGCGTCTTCGCCGACCTCGCCGGTTCTGATGCGAACCGCATTCTCAACGGGGACGATGAATATCTTTCCGTCTCCGGCTTTGCCGGTTCTGGTGCTTTGCTGAATAACTTCCACTATCTGCGGAACAAGGTCGTCCGTGGCAACCACTTCAACTTTCACTTTGGGCAGAAAATCTATTACATACTCCGCTCCGCGGTAGATTTCCGCATGCCCCTTCTGCCTGCCGAATCCCTTTACCTCGCTTACGGTCATGCCCTGTATGCCGATTTCCTGAAGACCTTCTTTCAAGTCCTCAAGTTTGAACGGTTTGATGATGGCTTCCACTTTTTTCATTTTTACCGGAATTCCGCCTTGATAGCGGGCATACACTACATAAAACCCGCAAACAGGTCAAAAACCCGCCGGATGCCGATTATAATAAGCCGGTGAAGGGAATCAAATTAGGTTACCGGTTCAAAAACACGGCTTTATTGGAAGCCGCGCTCACCCATCCGTCTCACAGGAATGAGAACGGCGGCGGGATTGACAATCAGCGTCTTGAGTTTCTCGGAGACGCGGTTGTCGGATGCGTGGCGGCAGATGTTCTGGGGCGGCGCTTTCCCGACTCCGCCGAGGGCGAACTGTCCGTAAGGAAAAGCTCCGCGGTGAGCGGCGGAAATCTCGCTCTTTATGCGAAGAACCTCGGTCTGGGCGAATGTCTTCTGCTTGGCAAAGGCGAGGAGAAAGAGGGCAGGGAGAGGGAGTCAAACCTTGCGGATGCGTTTGAGGCGGTTGCGGGGGCGGTGTTTCTGGACGGCGGCTACGAGGCGGCGCGCGCTTTTGTTTCGGGGCATCTTCTTTCAAACATAACGATTTGGAGCGAGTCGCGCGATTACAAGTCCGCGTTGCAGAGGCTGTTTCACAAAAGGTTCGGCTCTCTTCCCGTTTACAGCACGGGGGAGACGGGCCCCGGGCACAAAAGGTATTTTTTCAGCGAAGTGGGAGACGGCTCCGGGGTTTTCGGCAGAGGGCAGGGGGGCAGCAAGAAAGAAGCCGAACAGCGGGCCGCAAAAGAGGCGCTGGAAAATTTATAGGGCGGCGGGAGAGCCGCTTTGCTACCATCCGAAGGTTATGCCGCCGCGGACGCCGAACTGTTCGCCGCTGGTCGCCCACCCCGCGCCGGTGTTGATTAAAACATTCTCATGCAATCTCCAGCCCAGGGTCAAAGCCGTTGCGAATTCCTCGTTGTAACTGGCGGCTCCAAAAGACATGTTAATCCTTTTGCCCGGCACGGACTGCGCCTGCATGGCCATTGCCATGGCAACGCCGGCTGAAAGGTCTTTGTTCTGCTGGTCCACACGTTTCCTCAGGCCGGAAATATCGTTTTCCAGTTCACTCACGCGCCGCCCTGCGTCCAAAGCGTCAAAGGGCAGAGTGCCCAGTATCACCGAGCCGTCCTGGTTGGTATCCTGCACTACAATCCGGCGGTCTGCGGCCGAATTCGGCGCATGGCTTCCCGCTCCCGTTACCGGCGCCCGCCGGTAGCCGCCGTTTCCTTCAATGTCGCCGTTGGTGTCGCGGCCCGCCGCATTGTCCGCCGCGCTGCGCAAAGTTCCCCGCTGCACGCGCCCGACCACGCTGTTTGCCGCCGGGGCGATGGCGTTGCCGCCGGGGTCTCCAATGTCGCGTGCGGGGTCGCCGTATAACGCGAAGACAATTGCGTCGGCGATTGAGCCGCTCTCCGCTTCATTTACAATAATCATTCTGACGGCCCTTTCTTGCAGTCCGGTGCCGGAGTTGAGGCTTGAGACAATAACTTGGTTTATCCGCGAGTGCAGGCTACCCATGTCGTTGGGAATGTCGCGGTAAGAGCCTATTGCCGTATTGGCCGCATTGATGTCATCGCGCAGTCTGCCAAGGTCAAAAATGCCGATTTGCACATCGCCGATGGAGGAATTGCCTATGCGAACCTG
>JAPOUR010000039.1 GCA_026708565.1 Candidatus Dadabacteria bacterium | reverse complement strand
CCTACGCCCCCGCCACGGGAAGGCGCGGGCCCGGCAGGCCGAAAGGCTCAGGTGTCAAGCGCGGGCCGGGAAGACCCAAAGGCTCAGGTGTCAAGCGCGGACCCGGAAGACCCAAAGGCTCTGGTGTTAAACGCGGACCCGGAAGACCCAGAATGGTCGCCGAGGAAACCGCCGCTCCGGCAAAACGCGGGCCGGGCAGGCCGAAGGGCTCAGGCGTTAAGCGCGGACCCGGAAGACCCAAAGGCTCTGGTGTTAAACGCGGACCCGGAAGACCCAGAATGGTCGCCGAGGAAACCGCCGCTCCGGCAAAACGCGGGCCGGGCAGGCCGAAGGGCTCAGGCGTTAAGCGCGGACCCGGAAGACCCAAAGGCTCTGGTGTTAAACGCGGACCCGGAAGACCCAGAATGGTCGCCGAGGAAACCGCCGCTCCGGCAAAACGCGGGCCGGGCAGGCCGAAGGGCTCAGGTGTTAAGCGCGGGCCGGGAAGACCCAAAGGCTCCGGCGTTAAACGCGGACCCGGCAGACCCAGAATGGTCGCCGAGGAAACCGCCGCTCCGGTAAAACGCGGGCCGGGTAGACCGAAAGGCTCAGGTGTTAAACGCGGGCCGGGCAGGCCGAAGGGCTCAGGCGTTAAAGCGGCAACCGCCGTCAAACGCGGACCCGGTAGGCCGAAGGGCTCCGGCGTTAAACGCGGACCCGGCAGACCCAAAGGCTCTGGCGTCAAAGTGGCAACCGCCGTCAAGCGCGGGCCCGGTAGGCCGAAGGGCTCTGGCGTCAAACGCGGACCCGGCAGACCCAAAGGCTCTGGCGTCAAAGCGGCAACCGCCGTCAAGCGCGGGCCGGGCAGGCCGAAGGGTTCGGGCGTTAAACGCGGACCCGGCAGACCCAAGGGCTCCGGCGTCCGGCGCGGACCCGGCAGACCGAAAAAGTCATAACCTTTCCGGAGAAAAAACCGGCGGCTTAAGCCCGCCGGTTTTTTTTGCCCGACCGTGCTGACCGTAAAAACCCTGAAAAAATCGCTCTCCGAAAAACGGAGCGAAATAAGAAAGAAACTCACCGGATTCCGCCGCGTTATCAAACATGCCGACGATGCGGAAATCTTTGAGGAACTCGCGTTCTGCATCTTCACCGCCGGGGCAAGCGCAAGGATGGGGCTCAAATCCATAGCCGCCGTCCGCCCCGTAATCATGTCGGCAAGGTCGGAAAAACAGTTCTCCCGTCTGCTGAAAAAAAACGGCGCGCACAGGTTTCCGAACGAGAGGGCGAGATACCTTCTTCACACCAGAAACTACCTCAGAGACACTCACGGTATGGAGATGAGACGGCTCATAATGTCGTTTGACGACCCGGACAAAAGGCGGGCGTTTTTTGCGGAAACCCCGGACATCAAAGGCATCGGCTTCAAGGAGGCGAGCCATTTTCTCAGAAACATCGGACTGGGCGGATACGCCATTTTAGACAAGCACATAATGAACTGCCTGTTTGAAATGGGAGTGGTTGACGACCCCGCGCCGCCCGCGCGCGGAAAGCGGTATCTTGAGATTGAGGGCGCGCTGCGGCGCTACGCAAAGTGCCACGGGTTTGACATGGACGAGATGGACCTGCTGCTGTGGAGTGAAAAAACGGGAGCGATTCTCAAATAGCAAACTTGACAAAACCGCCCTATCCTTCACCTTTACCGCGCAAATTGGAGACACCTGCCCTATGACTGATTACGAAGCCGTAATCGGACTTGAAGTTCACGCCCAACTCCTCACCGGCTCAAAGATATTCTCGCCCGCCCCGGCGCGCGCGGACACCGATGCGAAGCCGAACACAAACGTTTCCCCCGTCTGCCTCGGAATGCCGGGCGCGCTGCCGGTGCTGAACGCAAAAGCGGTGGAACTTGCCGTTACCGCCGCCGTGGCGACAAACTGCTCCGTTGAAAGGGTCTCGCGCTTTGAGCGCAAAAACTACTTTTATCCCGACCTGCCCAAGGGCTACCAGATATCGCAGTATCAAGAGCCGCTGGCGCGGGGCGGCTGGATTGACATCGGCGCGGACGGGGAGGAGAAAAAAATCCGCATAACGCGCATACACATGGAGGAAGACGCCGGTAAACTCATTCATTCGGGCGCGGCGAGCCTCGTTGACCTGAACCGCGCCGGCGTTGCGCTGATTGAAATAGTGAGCGAGCCGGACATGCGCGAGCCGGATGAGGCGGCGCGGTATGTGCGGCTGCTGCGGCAAATCCTGCGCTATGCGGGCGTGTGCGACGGCAATATGGAAAAGGGAAACCTCAGGTGCGACGCGAACATCTCCCTGCGCCCGGCGGGATGCCAAAGGCTGGGAGTCAAGGTGGAAATCAAAAACCTTAATTCCTTCAAGTTCATCAAAAAGGCGCTTGAATACGAAACGGCGCGGCAGGCCGCCGCATTGCGCGGCGGGGAAGAGGTGATTCAGGAAACCCGGCTGTTTGACCCCGACAGCGGCAAAACCTTTGCAATGCGCTCAAAAGAAGAGGCAGATGACTACAGGTATTTCCCCGACCCCGACCTGCCCCCCCTTGTGGTTGAAACGGAGACGGTTGAGCGGCGGAAAAAAGACCTGCCGGAAATGCCCGCCGAAAAGATGCGGCGGTTTCAAACGGAGTACGGAATAAAGGCGGAGGATGCCGAACGCCTCACGGCGGAGCGCGGTTTTGCGGACTACTTTGAGGCGGCGGCAAGAAAAAGCGGCGCGCCGAAAGAGACGGCAAACTGGATACTCACAAACGTTGCCGGGCGCGAGGACGGCGGAGGGGATTTTGCGGTTTCGGCGGAAAACCTCGGCGAAATGGTGGCGATGATAAAGCGCGGCGAAATAAGCAATGTGGTCGCAAGGGAGAAGGTCTTCCCGCAGATGGCGGAAACCGGAAAGACCGCCGCCGAAATCGTCAAAGAGGCGGGGCTGTCTCAGGTTTCGGACGCAGGGGAGATAGGGAAAATTGCGCGGGAGTTTGTGGAAAAACATCCGAAAGAGGCCGAGAGGTTTCGCGGCGGGGAGGAAAAACTGATGGGCTTTTTTGTGGGCGGGGTGATGAAGGAAACCGGCGGCAAGGTGAACCCGAAAGTGGCGGGCGAGGAACTGAAAAAAATTCTCGGAGGCGAAAAATGAGCAAAAAATGCCTTTTGGTGTTTGAAGACGGAGAGGTCTTTGAAGGAAAAAACTTCGGGGCGCGAGGGGAGAGTTTCGGCGAGGCGGTGTTCAACACCTCAATGACCGGCTATCAGGAAATCCTGACAGACCCGTCCTACAACGGGCAGATAATCACAATGACCTACCCCGAAATCGGAAACTACGGGGTGAACCCCGAAGACTGCGAATCCTCAAAGCCCTTTGCGCGGGGGCTTGTGGTCAAGGAATACTGGGACGAGCCAAGCAACTGGCGCTCCGCGATGCCGCTTCACAAATACATGGAGGAGCACGGGATAGTCGGCATACAGGGCGCGGACACAAGGGAAATCACCCGGAAGATTAGAACCGGCGGCGCGCAGAAGTGCGGCGTTTCAACCGAGGATGCCGACCCGCAAAGTCTGCTGAAAAAAGTCAGGGCGGCGCCGGGAATCATGGGGCTGGACCTTGTAACCGGAGTAAGTTGCAAAACCCCCTATGAGTGGAACAACGGGCAGGGCGGAAGCCCGCCGCGCGGGGGCGGCGGGAAATCCCCGAAGGTTGTCGCCTACGATTTCGGAATAAAACACAGCATAATGAAAAACCTTGCGGACGCCGGCTGCGCCCTGACGGTCATTCCCGCGCAGACTCCGGCAAAAGACGTTCTCGCCCTAAAGCCGGACGGCGTTTTTCTCTCAAACGGCCCCGGCGACCCCGAAGCGGTGCGGTATGCGGCGGACAACATCGGGAAACTTCTCGGCAATGTTCCGGTTTTCGGAATATGCCTCGGCCACCAGATAATCGGCCTCGCGCTTGGGGGGAAAACCTTCAAGATGAAGTTCGGCCACCGGGGGGGCAACCAGCCGGTTCAGCGGCTGGCGGACGGAAAGGTGGAGATCACCTCGCAAAATCACGGGTTCGCCCTTGACCCCGACTCTCTCGGCGGCGACACCCGGATAACCCACATAAACCTGAACGACAACACGGTGGAGGGTCTGGAAAACCGCTCCAAATCGGTCTTCTCCGTCCAGTATCATCCCGAATCGTCCCCCGGCCCGCGCGACTCCTCCTACCTGTTTGGAGACTTCCTGCGGCTGATGGGTTTCTGAAAGTTATGAACATGGCATTCATAATGGACCCGCCGGAGTCTCTGAACCCGGCGACTGACACCACGCTTGTCCTGATGCTTGAGGCTCAGCGGCGCGGGCACGGGGTTTATTACGTGAAGCCCGAAACGCTTGCGGCGCGGGGAGACGCCCCTCTCTGCTCCGCCCGGCGCATACGCGTGAGCGAGCCGCCGGACGATGCAAAAGACATGAGCGGACTTTTCCGCACAGACGCGCCCGAAGAAGCAAACCTCGGAGAGATGGACGCGGTCTGGATGAGAAAAGACCCGCCGTTTGACATGGACTACGTGTATCTGACGCACATCCTCTCGCTTGCGGAAAAACGCGGAGCCGCCGTCATCAACCGGCCGGACGCGATAAGGAAATCAAACGAAAAATTAAGCGCGCTTGAATTCGCGCGCTTCATGCCCGACACGCTTGTCTCAAAAGACACGGAAAGGATTGAGGAGTTCCTCGCCGAAAAGAAAAAAATAGTCGTCAAACCGCTTGACGGTTTCGGCGGAGAGGGAATCGTCCGGATTGAGACCGGCGCGGACGCGCGGCAACTGATAGGGAAAGCGACCGGCGGCGGGCGGGTTTTTGTTATGGCGCAGGAGTTCATACGCGAGGTCTCAGGGGGGGACAAACGGATCATCATGCTTGACGGCGAGCCCGTCGGGGCGGTTCTCAGGCTTCCGCCGGAAGGCGGTTTTATCTGCAATTTTCACTCCGGCGGAAGCCCGGCGAAGACGGAGATAACGGAAAGAGACAGGGAGATATGCGGCGCGCTCGGCGGGCATTTGCGGCGGGCGGGCATATATCTGGCGGGAATAGACATCGTGGGCGGCATGCTTACGGAAATCAACTGCACCAGCCCGACATGCGTGCGCGAAATCAACCGGCTTGAGGGCGCGCGGCTGGAGTCCGATATAATGGATTTCGCCGAAGACCTCATCCGGCGGAAGGGAAAATGACAAAGGAAAAAATCACAAAAGACGAAGTGGAAAATGCGGCAAAACTCGCAATGCTCCGGTTTGACGAAGAGGAGACGGAGCGGTTTCGCTCCTATCTGGCGAAAATTCTTGAATACATGGAAAACCTGAACGGGCTTGACACGGGTGGGGTTGAGCCCGCCTCTCACGCGCTTGAAACGAAAGCGCGGCTGAGGGAGGACGCCGCGGCGGAAAAAAGCGAAGGCGCAACCGCAGGCGCTCCTGAGTCTGCGGACGGCTTTTTCTCCGTGCCGAGGGTGGTGGAGTGAAAGACAGTTTTCCGGGCATAGCCGAAGCGGCGCGGCTCATAAAGGCGGGGGAAGCCTCCCCGACAGACCTTGTCCGCGCGGCGGCGGAGCGCATAGCCGGAATTGACGGCGAACTGAACTGCTTTATCGGATTTGACGCGGACGCGGCGCTTGCCGCCGCAAAAGTTGCGGAAAAAGAGATTGCGGCGGGCGGAGCGCGGGGGGCGCTTCACGGCGTTCCCGTGGCGCTTAAAGACCTGTTCGCGGTGAGCGGCATGCCCCTTACCTGCGGCTCAAGGATTCTTGAAAATTTCGTTCCCGGTTATGACTCCGGCGTTGCCGAACGGCTGAGGCGGGCGGGCGCGGTGATAATCGGAAAAAACAACATGGACGAGTTCGCCATGGGCTCTTCAAACGAGACATCGTATTTCGGGGCGGTAAAAAACCCGTGGGACACGGCAAGAGTTCCGGGCGGCTCAAGCGGCGGTTGCGCGGCGGCGGTTGCGGCGGAAATGTGCTGCGGGGCGGTCGGCACGGACACGGGCGGCTCAATCAGGCAGCCGGCGGCGTTTTGCGGCGTGGTGGGAATGAAGCCCACCTATGGAAGGGTGAGCAGGTTCGGAATGGTCGCGTTTGCGTCATCGCTTGACCAGGCGGGGCCCCTTGCCCGCTCCGTTGAAGACGCCGCAATCCTGCTCGGCGCAATCTCCGGTTTTGACGAAAAAGACTCCACCTCCCGCGACACGCCCGCGCCGGACCTCATTGCGGAACTCAACGGCGGAGTTCGGGGGCTGAAGATCGCCGCGCCGCGCGAGTATTTCAACATCGGCGGCATGGACGGAGAGGTGGAAAACTGCGTGCGCGAGGCGCTCAAAGACATGGAATCCCTCGGCGCGGAAATAGTGGACGTCTCCATGCCCAACACCGGATACGCGGTGAGCGCCTACTATGTAATCGCCCCGTGCGAGGCGAGTTCAAACCTTGCCAGATATGACGGCGTAAGATACGGAAGGCGCGCCGGGGATGCGCAGTCCCTTGAGGAGATGATCGTCAAAAGCCGGAGCGAGGGGTTCGGCGAAGAGGTGAAGAGAAGGATAATGCTCGGCACGCACGCGCTTTCTTCGGGGTATTACGACGCCTACTATCTCAAGGCGCAGAAGGTCAAAACCCTTATCACCGAAGAGTTCTACACCGCATTTGAAAAGGCGGACCTGATAATGACGCCCACCGCGCCGGAGGCGGCTTTCAAACTGGGCGAAAAAACGGGCGACCCGATAAAGATGTATCTGTCGGACGCGCTCACCATCCCCGCCAACATCGCGGGCGTTCCCGCAATTTCCGTCCCGTGCGGGCTCACAAAATCGGGGCTTCCCATAGGCGCTCAAATCATCGGAAGGCGGTTTGACGAGCAAACCGTCATCAGGGCCGCCCGCGCGCTGGAATCAACCGGAAGGTTTGACGGGCTTCGCCCTTCGGGGATTTAGTCTTTGCGCGCCCCCCTGCCCCACACTTCAAGGGCGAGATTGTAAACGGCGTTTTTTGAGGCGCTTCCGGAAACCCCGGCAACCGCCTCCCTGAAACCCGCGCCCCCTTCTTTAAGCGCGGCAAGGCGCGCCTTTATCTCATCTTTTTCAAGAGACGCCCTCCCCTCTTCGGGGCCGCCGACCACTATCACCACCTCGCCCTTCAGCGTCTCCCGCCCCGCAAGACCGTCCGACAACTCGGACAGCCGCCCGCGCAAAACCTCTTCGTAAATCTTGGTCATTTCCCGGCACAGCGCCGCCGGGCGATCTCCCGCCGCCTCAATTATCAGTTTAAGCGCGGACGCCGCCCTCTTCGGCGATTCGTAAACCACAAACGGGCGGGGGGAAGACGCGGCTTCCTCAAGCGCCCTGAGGGCGCGCGCCCGGCCTCGCGGAAGAAAGCCCAGAAAGGTGAACCCCGAAAACGGAAGCCCGCAAACGGCAAGGGCGCAAAGAAGCGCGGACGCGCCCGGCACGGGCGAGACCTCAAAGCCGTTCTCCGCCGCCCGCGCCACAACCCTGTGCCCGGGGTCGGAAAGCAGAGGCGTTCCCGCGTCCGTAACAAGGGCGACGTCCCCCCCGTCTTTGAGTATGCCGACTATTCGCGCAGCCGCCCGCGCCTCGTTGTGCTCGTGGCACGATATGAGGCGGGTTTTAATTCCGTATTTTGTCAGCAGTTTGCGGGTTACCCTTGTGTCTTCGCACGCCACGGCGGCGGCCTCTTTGAGAATTCGCGCCGCCCTGAAGGTGATGTCCTCAAGGTTTCCGACCGGGGTGGCTACTATGTAAAGACGCGGCACGGCTTTATGCTTCCCGTTATCGGGCGGGCTTGCAAACCCTGCGGCGCGTTGACAACACGGGGCGCGGGTGTGATATTAAGGCGGTTTTGTGAGGGGAAAATGGAACTTACCAAAGAACAGGCAAGCAGATACGGAAGGCATTTGATACTTCCGGAGGTCGGTCCCGAAGGGCAGAAAAAACTGCTCGGGGCGCGGGTGTTGTGCATAGGGGCGGGAGGGCTCGGCTCTCCGCTGGCGCTTTATCTTGCCGCCGCCGGGGTCGGCAACATAGGGATAGTGGATTTTGACGTGGTTGATTTCAGCAACCTTCAGAGGCAGATAATTCACGGCGAAAGCACTCTCGGCCAACTGAAGGCGGAGAGCGCAAAAAAGAGAATAGGCGACCTCAATTCCGATGTGCAAGTTACCATTCACAATGAGAGACTGTCATCCGGCAACGCGATGGAGATAATCGGCGGCTACGATGTGGTGGTGGACGGGACGGACAATTTCCCCACCCGCTACCTTGTGAATGACGCTTGCGTTCTTTCTGGCAAGCCCAATGTTTACGGAAGCATTTTCCGCTTTGAGGGGCAGGTGAGCGTTTTTGACGCCAAAAGGGGCCCGTGCTACAGATGCCTGTATCCCGAACCGCCCCCGCCCGGCCTTGTTCCCAGTTGCGCCGAAGGCGGCGTGCTGGGCGTTCTGCCCGGCATAGTGGGCGCAATGCAGGCGGCGGAAACCGTCAAACTCATCCTCGGCACGGGAGAGCCGCTTGTCGGAAGGTTGCTCTTCATAGACGTCCTTGAGATGTCGCCAAGGGAGATGAAACTCCGCAAAGACAAGTCGTGCCCGATATGCGGAGACGCGCCGACCGTTACCGAACTCATAGACTACGAGCAGTTTTGCGGCATACCCGTCGGAGACGAGAGCATCGCGCAGAGCGCCGTGGGCGAGAATGAAATCAGCGTTGAGGAATTCAGAAAACTCTGGAACGGCGGCGACAGCCCCAAACTTGTGGATGTGAGAGAGCCGCACGAACATGAAATCTGCCGGATAGAGGGCTCTGTTCTGCTGCCCCTGTCCGAGATAGAGGGGAGGATGGGGGAGCTGGACTCCGCCGACAGCATAGTCATCCATTGCCACCACGGCGGCAGAAGCCTCAAGGCGGCGGAGTTGCTGATTGAAAAAGGCTTCACAAAAGTCAAAAGCCTTAAAGGCGGAATAGATGAATGGGCGGAAAAATTTGACCCGTCCATACCCCGTTACTGAAGTGGGCGGGGAGGGAGTCGAACCCTCACGGGGGTTGCCCAACGGGTTTTGAATCCGTCGCGTCTGCCATTTCGCCACCCGCCCGGAACTGGAAATATGACGGAAGTTAATTATCCTGTTGCGCGGTGATTTATCAATGAAAGGAAAAAACGCCACATTCGCTTTTCTTGCCGTCTTTGCGGCGGTGTTTGCTTGCGCGGACGCGTTTGCGGCAAAGGGGGACGGCGAGGCGGGCAAACAGTCTTTCATAACGGTCTGCGCCTCGTGTCACGGCGAGGGCGGCAAGGGAGACGGCATTGCGTCTGCGGCTCTCACCCCCAAGCCCAGAGATCTGAGCGATGCGGAATATCTGTCAACATTGACGGACGAGTATTTGTTTGAGGTTATAACCAAAGGCGGCATGGCGGTCGGCAAGTCCGCGATGATGCCCCCGTGGGGAGGGGTGCTCGGAGACGAGGGCGCGTGGAACGTCATTGCCTACATAAGAGAAGATATATGCGGCTGTGAGCCCGCGACAGAGTAGGACGGCAAACGGAGAGGTGACCGAGCGGCCGAAGGTGCACGCCTGGAAAGCGTGTAGGGGGTTTACGCTCCCTCATGGGTTCGAATCCCATCCTCTCCGCCATTTTGCGCCGCAAAAATCTTGAAAACAAAAACCACATTTGCAGACCATGCAATCGCCCTAAACGAGCATCTGGCAACGCTGGGCGACCGGGCGGCGCGGCTGCCTTCCGGCAACAGGATGATGAACCCTTTTGCGCGCGGCGAGGCGCTTCCCATAAGCGCGGATTTCTACCGCAAGTATTACGCCGACACCCGCCCCCGGCATTTGATTTTAGGCATCAATCCGGGGCGGCTGGGAGCGGGGCTGACCGGAGTGCCGTTCACAGACAGCCACCGCCTTGCGGACCCTCTGGGGATAGACTCGCGCGGCATTACGACCCGCGAGCCCTCATCGGTTTTCATATATGAGGTGGTGCGGGCGTGGGGCGGCGCAAGCGCGTTTTACGGCGACTTTTATATCAACTCGCCGCTGCCGCTTGGGCTGGTCAAAAAGAACCCGCGCGGCAACTGGGTCAACTGCAACTACTATGAGACCAAAGCCCTCACCCGCGCCGTGCAGCCCCTCATAGATGAGGCGATGTCGCGCTATATGAGCATGCCCATACTGCGCGATGTCGCATGGTGTCTCGGCATGGGCAAAAACAGCGAATACCTGCAAGCCCTGAATGCGGAGCGCGGCTATTTCGGCGAGATCATTCCCCTGCCCCACCCGCGCTATGTTGTCCAATACCAAAGCCGCCACACGGCGCGGCATCTCCGCGAGTTTATTGAGAAACTTTCAATCAGCCGCCCCTGAAACTTGCAATTAGCCGCAGGTGTAACTTGCAATTAGCCGGATACTGAACTTACAATTAGACGCAAACAAACTTGCAATTAGACGCATACTAAATGAAAATCAGCCGGACTATAAACTTACAATCAGCCGAGGGTTATACTTGCAATTAGACGCAAATAAACTTGCAATTAGCCGAAAGATAACTTACAATCAGCCGTTATGAAAAAAGACACAATTTATAACCGCCATCTCTTGCCGAGGCTTCGGGAGTGTCTGTCCGATTCTCCCGTAACGTTGGTTCACGGCCCCCGCCAGTGCGGGAAAACGACCTTTGCGCGGCGGGCGGGAGAGGCGGACGGCTACGCATACATCAGTTTTGACGATGATGTTCAGATGAAAGCGGCGGCGAATGACCCGGCGGGTTATGTGGCCGACCTGCCGGAGAGAGTTATTTTAGACGAGGTGCAGCGCGTGCCGGGTCTGTTCACGGCTTTGAAGCTGGCTGTGGACAGGGACAGAAGGCCCGGGCGTTTCATTCTCACCGGTTCGGCAAATGTGATGTTGACGCCCAAACTTGCCGATTCTCTTGCGGGGCGCATCAGCATACTCCGGCTGCATCCGCTGTCGCAGGCGGAGATTGCGGTAGGGGAGCCGCGTTTTTTATCCGCCCTGTTCGGCGGAAAGATCAAAGCGGGTTCCGCAAACCGCCGTCTGGGGCAAAAACTTGCCGGTCGCGTGGCAGCAGGCGGCTATCCTGTGGCCCTTGCCCGCAAAACCGCCCGCAGACGGACGGACTGGTATGCGGATTATATTGACACTCTTATTCAGAGAGACATACGCGACCTGTCGCGCATAAAACGGTCGGATGACCTGTTGCGCCTGCTGACGGCGGTAGCGGGACAGACGGCGCGGATGCTGAATGTGTCGGACCTCGCCTCTCCGCTTCAGGTGAGCCGTCCCACAATACGCGAGTATATAAGCCTGTTGTCGCAAATCTTCCTGCTTGAGGAGTTGCCCCCGTGGCACAGCAACCGGCTGAGCCGTCTTGTGAAAACACCGAAACTGCACATTGGCGACACGGGGCTTGCCTGCTCCCTGCTCGGCTTTGACGGTGCCGGGCTTTGGAACGACAGGGAGACGTTCGGACAAATGCTTGAGACCTTTGTGTATCAGGAGTTAAGACGGCAGGCGGACTGCCATGAGGATGCGGTGCGGTTCAGTCATTTCCGAGACAAAGACGGGGTTGAGATTGACATTGTGCTTGAGCACAAGGGCAGAATTTTCGGCGTGGAGGTAAAGGCCTCCTCAACCGTAACAAACAAGGATTTCAAAGCCCTCCGCAAGTTGCGGGATGCGGCGGGAAGAAAGTTTGCCGCCGGGGTGATACTCTATGATGGAGAGGCGGCGGTTTCGTTTGAGAAAGGACTGAGGGCGGCGCCGGTTTCTTGTTTGTGGGAGATGGGGTGAGGGGTTATGGGTTCTGTCCATTAAGCATTGGGGAAAGTTTCCCGTGAAATTGCCTTCACTAACTCATTGGTATTGTTCTGGTTGTCAGTAATCTGTGCCTCCAGTTTGTCGCACAATGCCATTAACTTGTTCACTTTCGTAACAATGCGCTTTTGCTCGGCAAGCGGAGGAAGGGGAAAACTGGCTTTGATAGCGTCCACTTTTCTCAGTCTCGGCATTTTTGTTCCTTGGCCGGACTGTTCTACATAAGCGTGGAAATCGCTTCTCTTCAAGCAGACAACAGCGTACTCCGGCACAATATCGCAATAAGGCCTGAGAGAGACGATTTCAGTCGTAGAGTAGCCATCCTCGCTTGCAACAAGCGCTTTATTCAGATAGGGGCGTAGTTTTCCGTATAAAACATCGCCTTTCATAAATTCTGATTTATGACTTTTTGCCGAGCGTTCCTTTACTTTGATTTTCTGCAAAAGGCGGCTGGTATTTTTTTCAATATCTTCCAGCTCCAAAAGCCACTTCTCACCTTTCAGTTGTCCCGGAGTTACATTGATTCCCGCATCATAAATCAATACTTCACCAAGCCGCGCCCACTCCCAACCCACAGGAATGGTAAACGATTTTTCTTCATCGGTGAGAGACGGCAACGGATTAGCGGAGACCTTGCCCGCTCTCTCCTGCTTTTGCCGCTCCGCCTTGATTTTCTCCAACAACACCGCCGCCGGTTCACTTTTCGGATTTTGCGGCACTAACTTACCGCGCACCGCCATATCCAGAATCATCTGGCGAAGATTTGATACTAATGCTCTCTGTTGCTCAATTGCAATTTGCAACTTCGCGTACTCTTTTTCTATCCTCCGAAATTTCTTAACTATCTCTTCTTGCTCTGACTTATTCGGGAGAGATATTGTAAGCGACAAGAAATGCCGAGGTTTTATCTCGGTCTTAATCCCCCCTCCAACTTGCTTTTCAAGCAAATCAAGAAACGATTCAGATTTGACAAAATACCTAAAATAGTCAACATCAATCTTCTTCTCATCAAAAGTATAAGAAGAGTAGTGTATGGTCGCTGAAACATCTTCATCTCCCTGATAAACACCTAGTGCCCCTTTGGAAACATTAATACCTGATATCACCAAGTCTCGAGGTTTAATCAAGATCATACCTGTCTTGCTTGGTTTGCCAGACAAATGAAAATTGCCGTCAAAATCAATCTTATCAATTCTTTGCAGACCCACTATAGCCTCATGATGAGGTTTGTATTTGCCTTCTCTCTCAAAGACAAATTCCCCGATTTGAAATTTTTCCCATGCTGTCATCATTTCAACTCCTCTTTGAGTCGGTTCAATAATTCATTGCTTTCCGCAAATGAACGATGCAACATGCTCAACAATTGTTTACTGGTGTGTTGCCTCTCTGTTTTCCGCCCATGCGGGTTTTTGATGTCCAAATTGTAATTGCGCTCTCTTATTTCCTTTATGTCCACCTTCCAAGCGTTTTCATTTTCGCGCCGCTTGTCCCACCAATCGGCGCACGGCTGCAAATGCTCCAACCTAATCGGCTTTGTCTTGGAATACGCCGCTTGCCCTTCGGGGACTTTATGCTCGTAATACCAAATATGGCGCGTCTCTTCGCCCTTTGTGAAAAACAGCAGATTAGTCCCGATTGAAGCGTAGGGACGAAAAACACTATTCGGCAGGCGGACAATCGTGTGAAGATTGCAGGTTTCAAGCAACTGCTTTTTAATGCGGGTTTTAACGCCCTCGCCGAACAGTGTGCCATCCGGCAACACAATGGCGCAACGCCCGCCGGGCTTGAGCAGACGCATAATCAAAACCAAAAACAAATCGGCGGTTTCTTTTGTCCTAAACTCCTTTGAAAAAATACGCTCAATATTGGGGGCTACCGCGCCGCCAAACGGCGGATTAGTCAGCACAACATCAACGCGGTCGGAGTTTGTGTAACTCGTAAGCGGACGCGCGAGCATGTCATCATGTTTGACAAAGGAAGGGGACGCTATGTTGTGCAACAGCATATTGGTAACGCAAAGAACATAGGGCAGGTGTTTGAGTTCGCACCCGCTCAGATTGCTTTGCATTTCGCTTTCCTGCTTCGGCGCTTTTATGTGTTTATCGCGCATGTGCCGAATGGCGCAAGTGAGGAAGCCGCCCGTGCCGCAAGCGGGGTCTAAAACTATCTCATCCGGCTTGGGGTCTGTTCGCGCCGCCATAAAACTGGTGAGGGCGCGGGGCGTGTAAAACTCTCCCGCATTACCCGCGCTTTGCAGGTCGTTCAGTATTTTCTCGTATATCTCGCCGAAATGCTGCCTCTCGGCAAGTTTGTTGAAGTCAATGGTCTGTATCTTGTTGATTACCTGCCGCATTAATTGACCGGATTTCATGTAGTTGTTAGCGTCCGCAAACACTTCCCGGACAATACGGCGGCGTTCATCCTTGCTTACTGCCAAGTTTTTGAGTTTTGGAAAGAGATCGCCGTTAACAAAATCCAACAATCTATCGCCGGTAATTCCCTCAGGGTCTTTCGCCCAATTGCGCCAGCGCAATGCGGCGGGAATTGGCGGCTTGTAGCCCCGAACCATCAGAGCCAGTTCATCATCCTGATCATCTATGATTTTCAGGAACAACATCCAAGTCAACTGAGAAATACGCTGAGCATCGCCATCAACGCCGGCGTCTTTGTGCATAATGTCTTGAATGGTTTTAACGGTTGTGGAGACGGTCATGGGTTGCCCTTCTTAACAAGATTGCCTCTCGGTTAGTCTAAAACATTGGGGTTGCCCTCGGGCTTACCAATAAACCTCATGACAGTATAAAACCGCCGTCCTGTCATCACCAAGGAAACAAGAGACATCAACAAAATAGAGCAACCGACTTTCCAAATAAACAAACGAGGAATAAAGTAACAAACAATTGAGAACAACATACATAAGAAGAGGGAAGCCCCAGTCACGTAAAAGTTGTTAACAAGACATCTGTAATGGCCTGTCTTTTTCATATTATTGATTAAAGTTCCGCCAAATGTGGTAAATATAGCCAAACCTCCTATAACAAATCCTAAAAGAGTTCCTGACAATTCCATAAAGGCAAGAAGGAAATCTCCCATACCACCACTACCGACAGGTATTTCATCTAAAAACCAAGGCGGAATTGCAACAACTGCATACAAAATAACAATACGGAAGTTCATTAGTCGCTATCCGAAGATTCGCTTTAACTCCGCACTCTTTTCCAACATTCTTTGCGCCATTGACTTAAACAAGGTATCAGAGACGGGATACTTTCCATCCATCTCAACATCAAACTTCACGGAAAGCCTGTCTGCTATGAGATCAATAACTTGTTCTGCCCCTTCCTTATCAATAAGTGTTACTTTTCCCCCGTCTTTCTGACCAAATAGCGGCATCATCCTGATTATCTTCTCTTTGAAAGTTTCACTAATATAAACCCCCTCTCTCTTGTCTCCTGCTATTGTCAAGGTAAGATTGCTTGCCGTTGATTCATCCAATAATTTCATAGACTCGTCCCATACAATACTGTTACTGGGATTCTTCAACATTGATATATTTGTGGGGCGAGCAATCTTTACAATAAACCTCTTCAACTTCAGATTGCTATCCAGAATCTTCTTGTAAGCATCAGGAACTATTACAGGATTGAACGAAACTGTTCTACCGATTAAATGTGAAAGGTACTCGCCGAAATATTTGACATTTGTTCCATAAAAATTGCTCTGGTAGAGCAACACATTCATAGAGGAATTATAAAGAAAGTGCGTTTTCTCCACAATGGCTTCTTCTCTTTGCAACTCTATGGAACGTTCTTTAATTTCATTAAGTTTTCCAATACTGGGTATGTCTTGTCTTCTAAACTTCTTTACAACTCCACGTATCATAGAGTTTCTCGGGGAATTAACCGCCTCCAATCCCTCTATTTGAATATAATAGTCACCGGATATCTGGGCATCAGTAGGTTGCTGACTCATAGAACCGTCAAGAAAACTTGTCAGTAATTCACCCTCAGCCACAGGCTCAGGGCGGTAGAAATAGAAGGTGTATTGCTTCAGGTCGCTCATGTTTTCGTCCTCCTCAAGACATTAGTTGTTAGTTCGCTCATTATACCAACTCTTGATACAAAGTGTTATGCAATTCCCGCACTGTCCGGCGGTAGTCATCATCGCTACCGAACAAACCAACGATTTCCAAAGGCGTCCCCATATCGCTCAAGGGGCTGACATTCAGCAAATCAATCTCGTCAAAGGACTCCACTCCGTCCTCATACTTATCAAGCAATGCGGATAGCACTTCTCTCGCCTGTCCGCCGTAGCGCGTGAAAACATCACTTTGGCGGGCGCGTTCCGCCCGTTGTTTGCGGGTTTGTGTGGGACGCTCAAAAGCGACATGGCAAACCAAATCAAACGGGTCTAAACTGCTGTCGCCCACCGCTTCTGAAAGGATTTCAAAAGATAATCCGGCGTTTCTCAATTCATCCAGCACCACCCGCCGCCGGTCGGCGCTTTCCCACCGGGTCAGAAAATCGCTCAAAGTGGCGTAGCGGGAACGCACCCGCTCGCCCATATAGACGCGCAAATCTTTGGTAATGAGGTTGCCGCTTCCATCCAAATACTGCACCTGCTCGCCAAGTATGGTGACCTCAACACCGCTTACATAGATCTTATTGCGCGGCTCAGGCGTATCTTCCTCATCCAGATTGTTCTCCGTAGGCATCTCCTCCGGTGTTGAAAAGGCCGGTTCCGGGTCCGGTGTATCCCCTAAATCCTCGTATACCTGAACCGGCAAGCCGTCAAAATCCGGGTCGGCAAAGTGGTTTGTAACCAGCCGGAAATCCATCACAGTAAAAAATCGCTTGTCGCTGTCGGGATGAAGGCGTGTGCCGCGCCCTATGATTTGCTTGAACTCCGTCATTGAACCGACTTCCCTGTCAAGCGCAATCAGGCGGCAGGTTGGCACATCAACGCCGGTTGATAAAAGGCGCGAAGTAACCGCGATAACGGGATAGCGGGATTCAGGGTCGCGGAAATTGTCCAGTTGCGCCTCGCCTTCCGTGTCGCCGCTGACAATGCGCACGACATAGCGGGGGTTTTCTTTGCACTTGTCGGCGTTTTCATTGACAAGAGCCTGCCGCATCCGTCCGGCGTGTTCCTTGTCCACACAGAAAACGATGGTTTTGTGCATGCGGTCGGAGTCGCGCAGATAATCGCTTATTCGCTTGGCGACAATCTTGGTGCGCTCATCTATCACTATGTCGCGGTCAAATTCCGGCCTGTGATAAATGCGGCTTTCAACGGGATTTCCCTGATCATCCAATTTGCCGGGCTCAGGGCGGTATCCCTCAACATCTTTGTCAATGTGAGACCTCACCACCTTGTAAGGGGCCAGAAAGCCGTCTTCTATGCCCTGCCTCAGCGAGTATGTGTAAATCGGCTCGCCGAAGTAGTCAATGTTGGATGTGTATCTTGTTTCTTTCGGCGTAGCGGTCATGCCGATTTGCGCGGCTTCCGAAAAGTATTCCAGTATCTCGCGCCATGCCGAATCCTCATCGGCGCTTCCCCTGTGGCACTCATCCACAACAATCAAGTCAAAGAAGTTCGGGGAAAAGTCCTGATACGCCTTGTCGGATTCTTGGGGGCCGGTCAGCGATTGATACAACCCCAGATAGATTTCATAAGACGGGTCTGTTTTGCCGCGAACAAAGCGCGTCATTGCCCTGCCAAACGGGCGGAAATCACCATTTTGCGGCTGGTCGGCAAGAATATTGCGGTCAGTCAAAAACAGGATGCGCTTCTTGACCTCGGCTTTCCACAAACGCCAGATAATTTGAAAGGCAACCTGTGTTTTTCCCGTTCCGGTCGCCAGCACAAGCAAAACACGGTCGCCACCAGTGGCGATTCTATGAACGGCGCGGTTAACAACGGCTTGCTGATAATAGCGCGGTTCTTTGTCGCTTTCATGGTAGTCCTGAAAAAATATATCCCCCGCCGTCTTATCCAGATTTCGCCACTTCTTATATTTTTCAAGCAGAGTCTCCGGTGATGGAAAATCATCCATATTCAGATTGGTTTCAATATCGCCGGGGGCGGTGTTGTCATGAAACACAAACGAATCGCCGTTTGAAGAAAAGGCAAACGGCACATCCAGAAGTCCGGCATACTCAAGCGCCTGTTGAATGCCGTCCGCCGGTTCGTGTCTGTTGTTTTTTGCCTCAACAACCGCAAGCGGTATGTTGGGTTTGAGGAAAAGAACATAGTCGGCTTGCTTGGACTTGCCCCTCTCCTTGTCTTTGTCCAAAGCGACCCGCCCCGGAGCAAGAATATATTCCTCGCGTATCTGCGTGTGTAAGTCCCACCCCGCCCCCTGTATGGCGGGCGTGATGTATCTCGTGCGTATGTCGGTTTCGCTGAGACCCTTCTTGTCCATAAGCCGATACTATACCTTTCTTGCCCCTTTCCCTTCAAACCGAACCTTCCCGTCCGTCACAGCCCCCTCCCCTAAAACACTTGACCCGATTGCTTAATCACCTGAACAAAACGGCAGGACGGAATTCCAAACAATAATCTTCCAGTTTTCTAATGTCCGTTATCTTAAGCCCGTCCAAGTAATTGCTTGCCTTGTTAAGAGTGATTATTTTCGCTTCCAACCCGCTTAATATGGCGCGAACATAACGGTCGCCGAAAATGTGCAACGGCTCGCGGTGGCGGTATTCCCTGGTCCCCATCGTTTGTTTCGGCGCTCCTTCACGATTTTCGTCCCGCCACTGAACATAACTTTCATAGTCCTTGTTGCTTATCCGCTTTGTATCCGCCAAACGCCTGACAACAACCTCCACACTAATACCCAACTTCCTCGCCAGACCGCCAAATCTTCCGTTAAACAGTTCAAAATCACCGGGAACATCAACGCCGTTCAGCAACTCATCCGGCAACAGACACAAACCGGCAAACCTGTTGGCTTCTATCTCCTGCCGGTCACGCTTGTCGTATATGGTGTCGGCATTGTCAATTTTGTCCTTCCTGTGCAACAGCAAGTGCGCCAATTCGTGAAACAATGTGAAGGTTCTGCGCTGCTTGCCGCCCTGAGCCACAAAGATAACGGGGGTGTTTTTGTAGCAGATGGAAAGACCGTGAATTTTGTCATCCTCAACCCGCCATTTCCCCTTGTAGCCCATGCCTTGAAGTATCAAAATGTTTTTTTCACTCAACCGCTTCCTGTAATCCGCAAATTCGTAATTTTCGGCGGCGGAAAGTTTCAGCCACTTTCGGACGGCGGCGGCTTTGTCCGCCAGACCGCCGCGCAGAACCGGCGGTTGAAAAGGCGGCTCTTCCTCCCGCAACTCCTCCAGAGTTTCAATGTAAACAGCGCGATGCCTCTCGGCCTGTTTGACAAGTTTTGCAAGTTTGTGGTCAAAGGGTACTCGCTGATTGGCAAGCGTCCGGTAGTGGGCGGTGTGAACCTTCTTCGCTTCCGGCAACCCGCTCTCCATAAAGAAAAGCACACCGTAGCCCAGCCGGTCGGCAACATTTCTTATCTGATTGTAAGTCCAGCGGCCGGTCGCCAGTTTTTCGGCAAAATCCTTAATGCCCGCCGTCTCCCCGAACGCTTCGGGAGATGTGTTGACATCCTCAAGCGCCCAGCGAATACGGTCTGTGTTGACACCTTCAATGTATCGGCTACCCATAACAGCATTTTAATTGATTTTAAGGGTTACGCCACTTCATTATGTCAAGGCTGGTCGTTCTTCCCCCTTCCCTTGCCCCCTCCCCTTCAAACCGATACAATGAAGCCAAAACCCCGGCGAGCCGGGCCGCGCGGTGAGGATATTGCGAATCCCGCCAGGTCCGGAAGGAAGCAACGGTAGCAAACTGTCCTCAGGCGTTGCGACACCCGGCGAACCGGGTTTGAATCTGGTTTGAAATGTCTTCATATGTGGTTCTTGCGAGAAAGCTGAGGCCCCGGACCTTTGATGAGGTCATCGGGCAGGGCTATATCGTCAAGGCGCTCTGCAACGCGGCAAGGTCGGAAAAACTCGCGCACGCCCTTCTGTTTACGGGGCCCAGAGGGGTCGGGAAAACCTCCACCGCAAGGATAGTGGCAAAAACCGTCAACTGCGAAAACCCCTCCCCCGAAAAAAGACCCTGCGGCGCGGACAATCCGTGCGAATCATGCTCGCTGATATCCGAAGGGCGAGCCGTGGAAGTTCAGGAAATGGACGCCGCCTCGCACACAAGCGTCAACGACGTGCGCGACATCATAGAAAAAGCCCGCTACACAACCGCATCGGGCAAAACCAAGATATACATCATAGACGAGGCGCACATGCTCTCTCAGGCGGCGTTCAACGCCCTGCTCAAAACGCTTGAAGAACCGCCCGCGCATGTCCTTTTCATTCTGGCAACCACCGAACCGCACAAAATCCCGGCGACCATCCTCTCCCGCTGCCAGCGTTACGACTTCAGAAAAGTCTCCACCCCGGACATAAGCGCCGCCCTTGAGGCGGCGGCAAAGGGGCAGGACATCAAAGTTGAGCCCGAAACCGTCTCCACCATAGCCCTTGAGGCGGACGGGAGCGTGCGGGACGCCCTGAGCCTTCTTGACCAGCTCGCCGCCACATTCGGGGCGGAAATAGACCACGGCGAGGCGATGGCGCTTCTGGGCTTTGTTGACGCGAATCTGATGGACGAAATGTTTGAAGCGGTGATGAAACGCGACCCCGCAAAGGGATTTGAGACGCTCGGAAAAGCGCTTGACAAGGGAACAAGCCCGGCAAAGTTTGCCGAAGGCATAACGTCCCTGCTGAGGACGGCGACCGTCCTCAAGATCGGCGGCGCGGGAGCCGTCCCCGACATAGCCCCCGAAAGGGCGGAGTTTCTGCTGTCTGCGGCGGCGGACAGTTCCCCGGAAAGCCTTGAGATGCTTTTTGACATAGCCATAGACGCATGCGAGCGGGTGGGCAGGTCGTTTTATCCCGAAATGGCGGCGGAGGCGATGGCGCTGAAACTGTGCGCGGTGGAAAAAGCCGTCCCTCTGGATGACATTATGCGGCGGCTTGAAAAACTGGCCGGAGGCGGAACAGCGGAATACTCAAGCGCCCCCGCCCCGAAAAAGAGAGCAACAGCCCTGAGGGAAACCCCGGAGAGCAACGGAAGCGCGGCGCCCGCGGAGACCCGCGCCGGCAAGGGGGGGAAAACGGCGGAGGAATTTTCAAACTTTCTCAAGTCCGGCGAGAAAGACTTCGGATATATGGCGAGCATGGTTTCAAAGTGCGAAATCACGCTTGAAAACTCGGTCGCCGCAATAGGAATTCCAAAGAAAAGCGTGATGGACCAGATGCTTTCAGACGGCGGCAAAAAGAAGGATTTTCTTGCGGCGGCGGAGCAGTTTTTCGGCTGCAAGGCAGAGATTGCCCACACGGACGCTCAGGCAAACGGGGCCGCCGCCCCCAAAGACATAAGCGAAGAGCCCATAGTCCGGCACGCCCTTGAGATGTTTGACGGAAGAATAAAAACACTTGAAACAAGGAGAGCAAAATGAAATTTGACGGCGGGTTGAAAGACCTCATTAAACAGGCGGAAAAACTCAAGTCCGACATGGACAGGATTAAGAATGATGCGGGCGAAACGGTGGTTGAGGCGTCATCGGGCGGGGGAATGGTAACCGTAACCGCAAAGGCGAAGGGGGAAATAATCTCCGTCAAAATAGACCCCTCGGCGGTGTCGCCGGATGACGCGGAGATGCTTGAAGACCTCGTATGCGCGGCGGCAAACGAGGCGCTCTCACGCGGAAGAAAGATAATGAAAGACGAAATCTCCAAGGTTACCGGCGGCATGGGACTCCCGCCGGGGCTTCTTTAGAAAATGGACTCCTCAGGGCTTCCCCCGGAGATGAGAAACCTTGTCGCCGAACTCGCGGCATTGCCGGGCATAGGCGAAAAAAACGCCGTGCGCCTTGCGTTTCATATTGTTTTCAAGGCGTCCGCAGACAGGGCGCGCCGCCTTTCGGGCGCGATAGCGGCAGCCCGCGAGGCGGTTTCGGTGTGTGAAACCTGCTTTCATTTTTCATCGGCGGGCGGGTGCGCCATATGCGGAGACGGCAGGAGAGACCAGTCAATCGTATGCGTGGTTGAACAGCCGCTTGACCTCATCGCGATAGAAAAAAGCGGCGGCTACCGGGGCGTGTATCACGTTTTGCACGGCTTTATCTCGCCCATTGACGGCGTGGGACCCGAACACCTGAAACTGCGCGAACTTATAAAGAGACTGCAAACCGACAGGGGGATTACCGAGGTGATTCTCGCGATGAGTTCACGCGTTGAAAGCGTGGCGACCGCCGGCTTTATTGCGGAAATCCTCAAAAAACGGATGGACAGAACCGGCCTTAAAAAAATCTCGCGCCTCTCTCACGGCGTTCCGTCCGGAAGCGACATTGAGCACCTTGATCAGGTAACGCTCAAAAACGCGATTGCGGACAGGCGGGATTTTTAACCCGTCCCGCCGCCTTGAAGCGGGGCGTCCGCCCTGCTCCTTTTTATAAACATCACCGCCTCAAGCAGAAGCCAGACGGTAAGTATCAGAATGCAGACCGACAGGGAGCGGAGAAGCAGACTGTCGGAAAAGTTGACTATGTTGAACACAACGGACGCGCCCGCGGCGAGGATGACTATCACCATCGGGACGAGCGTATAGATGAAAGGCCTGCCGGTTTTGTGAAGGTAAATGGTGGCGACCAGCAGGGTGAGCCCCGCGATGAGCTGGTTTGTCGCTCCGAAAAGCGGCCACAGCACAAAGCCGCCCGAACCGAGCCCCCTGCCGGGGGCTTGAACCAGCATCGCCAGAAGAAACGCCGGAGCGACCGCGACCAGAGTGGCGGCGTAGCGGTTTTGAAGAAAACCTATCTTGTATGCCGCGCCGAGTTCCCCCACTATCAGCCGCTGGATTCTCGCCGCCGTGTCAAGAGAGGTGGCGGCAAAACTGATTACGAGAACGCTTATGATGGTAGTCCCGAAACTTGAGGGAATGCCCAGCCCCTCAAGAAACACCGATGCGCCGAGAACAAAGTTGGTCATTCCGCCCGCCTTTGCGCCCTCCCATGTGCCGTAACGCTCAAGCCACTCCGCTCCGCCGAAACCCGCCGCCACGGCGAGGATGGCGACTATGGCAAGCGTCCCCTCCCCCAGCATGCAGCCGTATCCTATCGGGTGGCAGTGAGACATTTTGTCCAACTGCTTTGAGGTCGTTCCGCTTGAGACAAGCCCGTGAAACCCGCTTATCGCGCCGCAGGCGATAGTAACAAACAGAAACGGCACTATGGGCGCGCCGTGCGAGACTGCGGCGGAGTTGAACGCCGGAGCGGCCATCTCCGGGTCAAGCGCGATAATGCCCGCGACCAGCAGTCCGAGGCCCACAATCAACTGAAAACTGTTCAGATAGTCTCTCGGCTGAAGAAGTGTCCACACCGGAAGAACGCACGCGACAGACGCGTAGGCGAACAGGAAGAAAACCCACGTTACCTCGCTTGAGCCCATCACCTCCGGCACGGATATATGAAAGCGCGTTCCCGCCCATATTGCGGCGAGCAGAAGGATGTGGGCGATTGCGGTTGCGGCGGTTGAGCCCGACCGCTTTCTGTAGAAGATAAAGCCCAGCACAAGCGCCATCACAATCTCAAGGTTGACGGGCAGAACGCTTGCCGGAAACCGCACGAACAGCGAGGCGATTGCGTAGGCGAAAACGGCTATGACAAAGAAGATGAGAAAGTAAACGATGATGAGGAAAAGCGTCCGCGCGCGGGGCGTTATCATCTGCCCGGCAATGTCTCCGACCGACCTGCCCCGGTTTCTTGCGGAGATGACAAGAGCGCTGAAGTCATGAACCGCGCCCATGAATATCGTGCCGAGAACCACCCACAGCACGGCGGGGACCCAGCCCCAGAAAACCGCTATGGCGGGCCCGATTATGGGCGCTGCCCCCGCTATGGACGAGAAATGATGCCCGAACAAGACCCCTTTGCGCGCGGGCACATAGTCCACCCCGTCTCTCATTTCATGGGCGGGGGTTCTTTCCTCATCGGAGATTTTGAAAACCTTTGATGCGAGAAACGAGGCGTAGAATCTGTATCCCGCAAAAAACAGAACAATGGCGATAACCGCCACAAGTGAAGCGCTCATAACTGGAAACTCCGTCCCCGGCGAAAGCCGGAAAACGCTGATATGATACATTGGGCTGGAGCAAGGGCAAATGCGGACTATCAAAGACACCATAAGCGCGGCGGTCAGTTACGTGTCCCGCGAGCATGCAAACTCTCAGGGGACGCTTCACGGCGGGCGGCTGATGGACTGGATAATGTCTGCGGGAAACATCACCTCGGCGCGTTTTGCCAAGGGGCTGACGGTTCTCGGAGCGGCGGACAACATAGACTTTATGAACCCCGTCCGGGTGGGGCACATAGTGGTTCTGGACAGTTGGATTGAGTTCACGGGCAGGTCGTCCCTTGAGGTTGCCGTCCGGGTTTACGCCGAAGACCCTGAGACCGGCGGGAGGAAGTTTGTAACATTGTCCCGTCTGGCGTTTGTCGCGGTGGACGGAGAAGGCAGGCCCCGCCCGGTGGGGGAGAAAATCGCTCCCTCGGACGGCGGGGAGAAAAAGGTTTTTGACAACGCCGGAGAGCGGAGGGAGCGGCGGTTGCGGGAGTTAAAACTGCGAAAACAGCAACTTTCAAACACGGCGGATGAAACCGAGTTCACGCGCCTGAACCTTGAGACTGCGAGGGCGGTGATGCCCGAAGACATATCGTTCGGCAATTTCATGTCTGCGGGCAAGTTGCTCAAATACACGGACGAGACTTCCGCCCTGATAGGAATGCGGCATGCGCGGGGCACTCTTGTAACCGGCTCGCTGGACAATCTGTTTTTCTTCTCGCCGATACGGCAGGGCGAATACATAACGCTTAAGGCGGGAATAACGCACACGGGGAAAACCTCTCTTGAGACCGCCGTGAGGATAAGTTCGGAAAACCCCCGAACCGGTGAAGGCGGGCACACTTGCACGGCGTTTTTGTCTTTCGTTCACATAGACAAAAACGGCAAACCGGCCGCCGTCCCGCAGATATCGCCTGAAACGCCGTATGAAAAACGGCTCTGGAAAGAGGCGGGAAAAAGGCGCGAGTTGCGCTCCGAAAGGGTCAGGGAGATACGCAGAAAAGCGGAGGTTTATATTGAGGATTACAAAGCGGCGGTGGTTGGGTGATGAGACCGCAGATGTGCTATAGTATCTCCATGAACATTTGCAGGGGGCTGACATGAAAACCATCACCTTAAACATAGATGACCGTCTCGTTGAAACGGCTCGCCGGATTGCCGCCGATGAGCACACAACACTTGAAGCAAAAGTCCGCGAATGGCTTGAGGGCTATGCCCAAAAGCGGAATCAGGCAAAAAGCGGCGAAGGCGCTACGCAAAGAATGACCCGTGGTGAGTTGGCCGTTGCAACCGCCAGAGAATTGCGCAAGAAGCATCCCACAGGTGGCAGGAAATTCACACGGGAAGAGATGAATGAGCGTTGAAAGTCTGCTGGATACCAATGTTGTTATTTACATTGTGGATACAGACAACCCTGAGAAAACGGCCAAGGCGGAGCAACTTGTCCGTTCCGGCACGGACTATGGCGATTGTTGCATTAGTCGGCAAGTTATACAGGAAACACTTAATGTTGCGACAAAGAAATTCAGTTACTCCCCGGAGGAAGCCGGTCATTTGCTTGAACGGACGCTCTTGCCTCTTTATCAGGAGACATCAGCGCCGTCTCTTTACCGACGGGGGCTGGACATTCAGTTTCGTTACAACTACGGGTTCTACGATTCCGTGATAATCGCCGCCGCATTGGAGTTGGGTTGCAAAACCCTCTACAGCGAGGACATGCAACACGGCCAAAAGATTGAGCGGTTGACGATAGAGAATCCGTTCAGGTGATATCGGCGTTTCAGGTGAATTGCCGACCCTTTGCTTCATCTCACTTCCACCCTCTTTACGAGCGCCTCTCCCACCTCAAACAAACTCCGCCAGCCCGCCCTTTATAACCTTCACTCCCCCCGCTCCCGCCACTTCAAACGAAACCGCCCCCCCGCCCGCATCGCGGCACTCAAGGGTCAAAGTGTCTCCGGGGTAAACCGGCGCGGAAAACCGCACAGCCAGACTTCTCAACCTCTCCGGCGCTCCGCCGAGATGACCGTCTATGAGCGACTGCATAACGGTTGACATAGTGCAGAGACCGTGAACAACAACCCCCTTCAACCCCGCCGCTTTTGCAACATCGCCGTCAAGATGAATGGGGTTGCGGTCGTTTGAAGCGGCGGCATAGCGGGGTGTGATATCCGCCGGAATTTCAACAATGCTTTTGAAAACCGCCTCCGGCGCGGCTTTTTCCGCCGCCGGTTTTGCGGACGGCGCGGACGGCTTTTTGCCCGCGCCGGGCTTCTTTCCGCTTCCAATCCCGCGAATAAAAAGCCCCCATTTTGATTCACAGACCAACTCCCCCCCCGCCCTGCTCTCAGTGCGGAGCGCGAGAACCTCGCCCGACCCCTTGTCTTCAATCCCGTCAATGTGCGCGGTGAAAGACACCTCATCACCCGCCCGAAGCGGGCGGTGAAACGCCATCCTCTGGTCGCCGTGAACAAGCATCAGCACATTGTTTCTCGCCTGCTCCTCCCCGCCGTTGAGCGCGGGGTCGCTCCAGATCTTTTCAAGAACCGGAAGTTCATAAACAACCGGATATGAGGGCGGCGCCATCCCTCCTGCGTATGCGGGGTTTGCGCCGCCGCCCGTTACAAGAGCATAGGCGTCTATGCCGCCTTGAGTTACAGCGCAGGCATGCGGCCCGAACTGTTTGCCGATAAAATTTCTGTCAAGTCCCATGACGCAAAGGTTAGTCGCACAAAAGGGCAAAAGCAAAAAAAAGGGGGAACGCCGGAGCGTTCCCCCTTTTTTTGAAGTTTCCTTCCCCCCTTACCAGGGCTGCGACAAGTCGTCTGTGGCAGTCTGGTTTTTCAGCCACTTTTCCGGCTTGTAGTTGCACGCGCCGAATATCAGAGCAAGGTTTGCTATGATTACGCCTTGTGCGCCGTTGGGGTTGTTTGTGTCCTTTGCCCTCTGCTCAATGATTTTGTAGATGGGGTCGGGAATGTTAAGCGTTACTTCCGCCATTGTTGTTTTCCTCCGTGTTTTTGTTCAAGGTCAGTCGGCATCGCCGATTCCTTTCTCCTTGCGGTACTGGTCAAGCACCTCTCTCTTCACCGTCGGCTTGAGTTCAAATTCAACTTTGACCTCAGCCGGGGCGGACGCCTTCACCTCTTCGGGGCTCAGCGGCTCAAGACGGGTGTCTCCCATAACCTTGGGGTCGTCCATCTGAGACGGCGCGAACTTCCAGTCCGTAAGAGACTCGTCTCCAAGACCGAAACGCTTGGTGAGATTGTTGAGCTCCTCAAGTCTTCCGGGAAGAGGCCCGTAAGGCTGAATCAGGTTCAGTTTCTCAAGAAGGCTGACGGCTTTGGGGTCTCTTTTGAAACCCTGCCCGACCTTCTTCTCAAAGAACATGTTTTCAAACGGGGGGCGTCCGCGCGCTCCGCCGCCGTCCATTTTCTCCGCGGGAACTCCGACCGTCATCAGCCAACTGAACACGTAAGTGTCCGGAAGGCCGAACTTGGCTTTGGTGTTCCGCCTCGCTCCGCCGCTCGCCCCGTTGAGGCAAGTGCCGAGACCGAGAGCGGTCGCCGCTATCATCGCGTTCTGAATGGCGTTTCCGAGGTCAATCGCCGCGAGCCTGTGCAATACGGCATCGGGAAGCAGACCCGGAAGCGGGAACAGACCGGAAACCCTGTCGTATTCCCAGCCGTGGGCTTTGTCCAAAGCGCCGGTTCTCATAAGGTCGTGTATTGACTGACCCTGAGTGTCGTAACCGGAAAGGTCGTAGCACCAGAAGACAAGCACGGGAGCCATCTGGGTCGTTATCTGACTCCAGTCTGAAATGAACTCCCAGATTTCAGGGTCCTCGTCCCGGTAAACCACAATCGCACGCTGTCCGTTGAAGTTTCCGGCGGAAGGAGCCACCCTTGCAGCCTCAAGCATCGCTTGAATCTTCCATCTTTCAACCGGAGCGTCCGGTTCGTACCATCTTATTGAACGCCTTGTGCCCATGGCATTGAGGGCGTCCATAACCTGCACCGAGCCGGGCTCGGGCACATCGTCCAGTATTAATTTGCTGGCCATATTTGTTTCCCCCTTGTGGAAAAGTCTCACCCGGCGTCTTGCAAAATAAAGACAACCGAACTCGCGGGCAAAATCTTATTGGCAACCGGGGGTGTTGTCAAGAAATTGACACGGGGGGGCGTTTTCCATATATTTTGACCATGCGCTAAGCCCCGGCACAGCGGGCGCGCTTAAGGAGTTTCCACATGTCAGTATCTTTGAGAGATGTTTACGTTATAGGGGTGGGCAACACGCCCTGCGGAAGATTCCCCGACAAAGCCGCCCATGTTCTCGGGCGGGACGCCTCATGGCAGGCAATACAGGACGCCGGAATTCATCCGCGTTCAATTGAGATAGTTTTCTGCGGACACGTCTATCAGGGCATGGGAGTCGGGCAGAGAACAATGAAGGAGATCGGCCTTGTGGGGCAGCCGACCATAAATGTTGAAGGCGCGTGCGGAAGCGGAACGCTCTCTTTCTGGGAGGCGTGGAGAACAATCGCCTACGGACAGGCGGACATTGCGCTCGCCCTCGGAGTTGAGAACTTGAGCAAAGTGCTCTCCGGCGGCCCGCTGCCGCTTGAGGAAGACGACCTTGAGGTCGCAATGGGAATGGGAATGCCCGCCCTTTACGCAATGCGCGCCAGCAGATACATGCATGAATACGGCGTCAGCAAAGAGCAACTCGCCAAGGTTGTGGTCAAAAGCAGAAAGCACGCGGCCGTCAATCCGGACGCGCAATACAGGAAAGAGGAAACCATAGAGAGCGTTCTTGACGCTCCGCTGATTGCCGACCCGCTGACGCGCAACCAGTGTTGCCCCGTCGGAGACGCGGCGGCCGCCGCGGTTCTGGTGTCGGAAGATCAGGCGAAGAAACTGGCGAAGAAAACCCCCGTCAAGGTTCTGGGCTGCATTGCCCAGTCCGGCAAATACTCAAGCCCCACCGGGCTTACCTGCGCGCCGTCTGAAAATGTTTTCAGAAGCGCAAAACTTGCCTATGAAATGGCCGGTGTGGGTCCCGAAGATGTTGATGTGTGCGAAATTCACGATGCGTTTTCAATCGCCGAAATGATGGTTACCGAAGCCCTCGGCTTCTGCAAAGAGGGAGAGGGGGCGCGTCTGATTGACGAGCAAAGCACGTGGGTCGGCGGAGACAAGGTTGCCGTCAATCCGGGCGGCGGGCTTCTGTCAAGGGGCCATCCGGTCGGAGCGACGGGGCTTCTCCAGACCGCCGAGATTGTCCGCCAGCTCAGGGGAGAGGCGGGCGAGAGGCAGGTGGACGGCGCAAAGGTCGGCCTGATAGAGACCATGGGCGGCGCTCAGCCGGCGATGGACGGCATAACCTGCGTGGTGAGCATCCTCGGCAAATAAAACAAAGCCGAATAAGTGCCCGAACACGAAAAAATCGACTACGTTGAGTTTCCGTCAAAGGATTTTGCGGAGACAAAAAAGTTCTTTGTCTCCGTGTTCGGATGGGAGTTCACGGATTGGAGCGAAAACTACATCTCCTTTTCAAAGGAGAGCGCCGGTCTTGAGGGCGGATTTTACAAATCCGATTTGATGGCGCGAGCGGACAAAGGCGGCGCGCTGGTTGTTTTCTACAGCGAAAATCTTGAGGAAACCCAAAGGAAGGTCATCAAATCCGGCGGGGAAATCGTAAATCCGGTTTTCTCTTTTCCCAGCGGCAGAAGGTTTCACTTTGCCGACCCGTGCGGCAACGAATACGCGGTCTGGTCTGACAAGTAGCGCCCCGCCGCCTTAAATCTCAAACCTGTAGGACAGTCCGAGAGAAACCACATGCACACCCGAATCCGCTTCTGCGGGGATGTTGGTACTGGTAATGGATAATGTCCCTACGCCACCCGGAATGTCCGTTTCTTCAAACCCTGATGCATCATAGGAAAACTTCTCTTTTGCATATTCTATTCTTGAGTATGCGAGACGGAGATAAGCATTTTTCAGAAGCGGGAGAAGCGAAGAAATTCCGTATTCAATTCCAATGCCATATGTAACCCCGTCAAAGGTCAAATCGTTCTTCACCGACCAGTCAACACCGTCAATGCGTATTGGCGTCCCTTGAGGAATGGGGAAACCAGCGGGCGCAGGCAGAGAAAAAGAGTTGATTGTCCCTTTAGCCTCAACCCAGTTGTGCGCCCATCCGAGGCTTGCATACACACGCAAATTACCGGGAATAATAAGCCCCGCCCGCGCCGTTGCGCCGAAATAGCCCTGAGTAACATCTATTCTGGAAGTAAAAACATTGTTCCTGAACGCCTCTGTGTCATCGTAACTTCCGTAACCCCCGTTCAGTTCACCCGCTATAAAAAAGGCTCTGGCAAAAGTCTTTGAGTAACCCGCAAAAAGAGAGCCTCCGGGAAGTTTGTCTGTGCCGCCAAAAGAGATATTGGGAATGCTTGCGGCTATGGGCATGCCGGGCGCGGCGGCAAGAGAAACAGACGTATCAACCTGCCCAACTGTCCCCTCCGTTTTGCTTGAAACAAAAGCGGAGTCAATCCCCACATACCAGCCGGAGGCGGAAACGGGCGGCTGCCCGACCGCAAGAGCGGAGAGCAGAAAGACCAAAAGAAACAATGAAAAGCGATTTGACTTAAACATAGCCGTTCATTCTAAAGTTAAAGCCCCGTTAAGGCAACCTGAAAACGGAAACCACCCTACTTGGATTCCCTCACCCGCCAGAAGGACGGGGATTTCGGTATCCCGTTTTTTGTAAACCCCGAGTGTCTGTAAGTAACGGTTGAACCCACCGGCGGCGGGTTTTGACGCTGTTCATCTGTAAAACCGGAGCCGATTCTGAAACGAATCCCTTCCGGCGTTTTCACCGTTAAACTTCCGAGCATGCCCCTGTATTTCCCCTTCCCTTTGTTGTGGGCGACAACAACCGCCTCTTCATCGTAAAACTTCTTGAACTTCAGCAGATCGGAACTCCTACCGCTTTTGTAACGGCCGCTCTTTTTATGGAGCATCAGCCCTTCCCCGCCCGCACGGACGGTCCGCTCAAGCAGGTATGAAAGATGTTTATAACTCTCCACCTCAAACTGGCGCACCTTTTTAAGGTAGTCCGAGCCCGCGCGCGAAACCACGCGGCGAAGCGCCTTGTCCCTCTGCTCAAATGTCCCGCCGTGTTTTGGAAGGTCAAAAGCCAGAAACCGGACATTCACCCACCCCGAATGAGGAGAAGACCGGCGAACAACAGACAGAGTGTCCTCAAACCTGCCCCTACCCATCCACAGTTCGCCATCAATGGCCTCGGACGGAAAATTCCTCGTCCACCAGAAAGGGTGGGCAAACACCTTCCCGCCGCGCGAGATCAGTTTCTTCCCATCCCACCGCGCTCGGACGCCGTCAAGCTTTTCACTCACCAGATATTTCGTAACATCAATGTTTCCTTCGTAAACACGGGGTAGCATAAGGTCTGCGGACGCAACCGGCGCGCAGACGCACAGAAACAGGGATACGAGAACAAACAAACGGGAAAAGAGATTTACACAACTCATTTCATTCACACTCCGCAACACAAAAACTGTGGTGAAAACACTTGAATCGCCGCGGACGGTTTTTAATTTTACCAGTGAGGAGAGCAAAATGAAACCTGATAATCTCACCATCAAGGCGCGCGAGGCGGTCTCGCGGGCGGGGGAAATCGCCGAGAACAGAGGGAATCAGGCGATTGACCTGCCCCATCTGGTCGCCGCGCTTCTGTCCGAAGACGGAATACCGCTTGAAATCCTCTCAAAAATCGGCGCGGACGCAAAGGAAATCACCGCCGCAGCGGAGAGGGAAATTGACAAACTCCCCGTGGTTGAAGGCTCAGGCGACCGCTATGCAAGCGCCGAATTAAGAGCCGCGCTCGCGGCGGCTGCGAAATTGGCGCAAGAGCGCGGAGACGAATACATAAGCGCCGAACACCTGCTCTCCGGAGCCGTCCGCGAGGCGTCCGGCGGCTTGAAGGCGGAGTTTGAACGCGCGGGGGTTGACACGGAATCGGTTGAAAAAGCCACCCGCGAATTAACGGGCGGCAGGAAGGTAACGGGCGAATCCCCCGAAGACACGTTTCAGGCGCTCGCCAAATACGGCGCAGACCTCACGGCAATGGCGCGTGAGGGGAAAATTGACCCCGTGATCGGAAGGGATGATGAAATACGGCGCGTGGTGCAGGTGTTGCTCCGGCGCACGAAAAACAACCCCGTTCTGATAGGCGAGCCGGGGGTCGGCAAAACCGCAATCGTTGAGGGCCTCGCCCAGAGAATCGTTGACGGGGACGTTCCCGAAGGCCTTGAAAACAAAACCCTGATAGCGCTGGACATGGGCGCTCTGGTGGCCGGAGCAAAATACCGGGGGCAGTTTGAGGAGCGTCTGAAAGCGGTTCTCTCCGAAGTCGCCGGGGCGGGCAGGGAAATCGTCCTCTTTATAGATGAAATTCACACGGTTGTCGGGGCGGGCGGCGCGGACGGGGCGGTGGACGCTTCAAACATGCTCAAGCCCGCCCTTGCCAGAGGGGAACTCCGCTGCATCGGCGCGACAACGCTTGACGAGTTCCGCGCAAACATTGAAAAAGACGCCGCTTTTGAAAGGCGGTTTCAGCAGATATACGTGGGCGAGCCCTCCGTTGAAGACACGGTTTCCATACTGCGCGGACTTGCGGAAAAATACGAGGCGCATCACGGCGTCAGGATAAGGGACGAGGCGCTCACGGCGGCGGCGCGGCTGTCCGACAGATACATAACGGGAAGATTTCTTCCCGACAAAGCGGTTGACCTTGTGGACGAGGCGGCGGCAAAAATCAAGATGGAGATTGACTCCATGCCCGCCGAGGTTGACGAGGCAAGGCGCAGGGTAATGCAACTTGAGATGGAGCGCGAAAGCGTGGCGAAAGAGCCCGGCGGAAAGGGTGTCGGGGAAATTGACAAAAAAATCGCCGACTTGAAAGAGCATCTTTCCGGCATAACCGCCGCGTGGGAGAGGGAGAAGGAACGGGCGGCGCAAACAAAAAACATCAAACGCGAGATAGACGCGGCGCGAACACGGGCGGAAAAAGCGCAGAGAGAGGGAGACCTTTCGGCGGCGTCCGAAATCCTTTACGGCAAACTTCCCGAACTGGAAAAAACCCTTGAAGACATGGCGGACAAAAACACCCCCTCCCTCAAAGAAGAGGTGGGCGCGGCGGATATTGCGGCGGTCGTGTCAAAGTGGACGGGAGTTCCCGTCTCAAAACTTATGGAGGGCGAGACGGAAAAACTTCTGGGAATGGAGCAGAACCTGTCGCGCAGAGTGGTCGGGCAGGAGGAGGCGGTGCGGGAGGTTTCAAACACCGTCAGAAGGTCCCGCGCCGGGCTTGCGGACCCTGCAAGGCCGATTGGCTCTCTGGTATTTCTGGGGCCGACGGGGGTCGGCAAAACCGAACTCGCCCGCGCCCTTGCCGGGTTTATGTTTGACGATGAAAACAACCTCGTCCGCATAGACATGAGCGAATACATGGAAAAACACTCCGTTTCGCGCCTCATCGGCGCGCCGCCCGGATATGTGGGCTACGACGAGGGCGGCCAGCTCACCGAAGCCGTCCGCCGCCGCCCCTACTCCGTCATTCTGCTTGATGAGATTGAAAAAGCGCACACCGATGTTTTCAACATTCTGCTCCAAATCCTTGAGGACGGCCGCCTGACGGACGGACAGGGCAGAACGGTCAATTTCCGCAACTGCGTGATAATAATGACCTCAAACCTCGGAAGCCGCCTGATTCAGGAAAACGCGGGAGACGGGGAAAAGATGCGCGAACTTGTCTCGGCGGCTCTCAAAGACGCCTTCCGCCCGGAGTTTCTGAACCGGCTTGACGAAACCATAATTTTCAAACCGCTCTCGCCGGAGGAAATCAAACAAATTGTGGACATAAGAATTGAGGACTTGCGCGCGCGGCTCGCAGAAAAAGACCTCCGGCTTGAAATCACCGACAAGGCGAAGGCAAAACTTGCCGAACTGGGATACGACCCGGAATTCGGCGCGAGGCCGCTAAAGCGCGTCATCCGGAGGGAACTTGAAGACCCGCTGTCAAAACTGCTGCTTGAGGGCAAATTCGGCGCGGGGCAAACCGTCAAAATCGGGGCGGAGGCAAAGGGGTTTAATTTTCGCTGACGGACAAGGCGGGATTTTTTCGGCTATAATCACACTTCCCGGCAATGAAAAACAAAGTCAACATCGGCCTCATCGGGGCGGGCACGGTCGGTTGCGGCGTTTACGAAGTCATCCGGCGCAACCGCAAACTGATACGCGAACAGACCGGCGCAAGCCTGTCCATAACCCGCATTGCGGACATCGCGCCCTCAAGAAAGCGTCCCGTCAAAATCCCGCGCTCTCTTTTCACAACGGATTTCCGCGAGATAACGGGCGACCCTGAAATTGACATTGTGATTGAACTCATCGGCGGCACAACCGTGGCGGCGGAGGTCGCCCTTGCGGCGGTCAAAAACGGCAAACATGTTGTTACCGCAAACAAGGCGCTTCTCGCCCACAGGGGAAAGGAAATTTTTTCCGCCGCCGGAAAAAACGGAGTTGAGGTCGGTTTTGAGGCAAGCGTCGCCGGGGGCATTCCGCTGATACGGAGTCTGAAAGAGGGGCTGTGCGCCAACAAAATCCTGTCCGTTCAGGGCATAATGAACGGAACTTCAAACTACATTCTGCACAGAATGTCAGCAGAGGGAATGCCTTTTGCCGCCGCGCTTGCGGACGCAAAAAAAGAGGGATACGCCGAGGCGGACCCGTCTTTTGACATCAACGGGACGGATTCCGCCCACAAGTTGCTTATCCTCATCGCGCTTGCGTGGGGCGGCCTGTTCAAAATAAACGAGATTGCCGTTGAGGGCATATCGCCGGTTACCCCGGCGGACATTTCACACGCGGGACAGTTTGGCTACGCAATCAAGCCGCTTGCCTCGGCAAAAGTTTCGGGCGGCGTTGTGGAGGCGGGCGTTTACCCCGCCCTTGTGGGCGCGGACTCTCAGCTTGCCGCCGTTGACGGCGCGTTTAACGCCGTGCGGATTGAGGGGGATGCGGTGGGCCCCGTGATGTTTTACGGAATGGGGGCGGGAATGATGCCGACCGCGAGCGCGGTGGTGAGCGATGTTGTGATGATTGCGTGCGGCGGGGGCGGCGTTGCGAAAATAGCGGCGGACGGCGGGGGAGTGAAACCGGCCCCGCGCGGCTCGGTTTCAAGCGGATTTTACGCCCGGTTTGAAGCGGAGGACACGCCGGGAACCCTCGGAAAAATCTCAACGGCTTTGGGCAAACAGGGCATCAGCATACGGTCTGTCATTCAGAAACCGGGCGCATCTTCAAAGAAAGTTCCCGTGGTCATCATGACCCGCCCTTCCCCTGAAAGCGCCATGAAAAAGGCGGTCGCGGAGATTGAAAGGCATATAACCAAAACTTCCGCCGTAGTATTGAGAATAGCGGAAAATTAACGGGCGGCGCACACCTGCCGGTGTCCGTAAACTTGACTTAAAGGGGTTTTACCCCCACACTTACGGGCATACGAAATCTGACCGGGCGCAATGCGCCGTGGTTGGAATTTGCATAACGGAGGTTGGGAACTACTGTTATGAAAAAACTTATTGCCGCATTCGCGGCGGTTTTCCTTGTATCCGCCGTTGTGCAGGCGCAAACACGGATACCACTTGGAACCGGAGCCATCGCTTCGGGGACGCGCGCTATCGCCATCGGCGCAGGTTCCAGATCCACCGGAGACTATGCTACTTCAATGGGGTCGGTCGCCAGAGCAACCGTCATTGAAGGAATTGCCATTGGGAGAGCAGCGTCCGCAGTCGGAGGCACGGCGGCAATCGCCGTGGGCTCTTCTTCCCGTGCGGGCGCAGAGTCTGCTCTGGCGATAGGCCGCGTCGCAAACGCCAATGCGAGGGGAGCGTTGGCTTTTGGCTCTGAAGCAAATGCTACGGCAATCCAGGCAATCGCTATGGGATACAAAGCTGCGGGTAGCGCAATAAACGCACTCTCCATAGGGGTACAGTCATCAGCCTCAGGGATGAACTCAGTGGCCGTTGGCGCACATGCTAATGCCACAGGCACTGACGCCAGCGCGTTCGGGCGGGGAGCGCATGCGGATGCAGGGAGCGCAACAGCCATTGGCTCCGGCTCATACGCCACCGGCGGCGCTGGCGGTCAGGGCGCAACAGCCATTGGCAGAGAAACAAATGCCATTGGAGAGGCGGCAATTGCCATAGGATATAAGGCGGGTGCCAGAAACAATGCATTCGCCGCCGGACAAAGCGCTTTCGCCAATGCGCGCGGCGCTATTGCCTTAGGGTGGCATGCCCGCAGCGTTGGAGTTTCAAGTATAGCGGTGGGCGTTGATTCCAGAGCCGCCGAATATCGGGGAATTGGCATAGGGTTTCAGGCAAATTCGGTAGGGAATTCAACCATAGCAA
>JAPOUR010000038.1 GCA_026708565.1 Candidatus Dadabacteria bacterium | reverse complement strand
TCACCGCCCCGTCCACTATCTCACTGCGGGCAAACACCTTCATCAAACCGCTCTCATAAGGCAGCGGCACTCCGTAGCCAGCCTCCATGTTGTACCGCCGACCCGCGCCGGTCTCAACTTCAACCTCCGATACCCCATGCTCCCAAATTGTATCGCTCTTGCTCCTTGTCGCCCCCCACTGAGGATTGAAAGAAAGGAAAGGCCCCGTCCCGTCAAAACTTCTTGACCACATTATGTCGCCCGAAAGACCCCGCTCCCTCAAATTGTCGCTGTGGGAAATCAATGCCCGCCCCCCAAGGTCTATGCGCAAGCCCCAGCGCGGAACGCCGAACTTCACACTGCCCACGGCTTCAAGCCCGCTTCCCTTCACATCATCGCCAAAGTCGCCGCGATAAGCCAGTTCCAAATCACCGCCCAGACTGCTGCCCCACCATGCGGGACGCGAACCGGTCAATTCAAACCCGAACCGCGCAGACCCCGCGTCAACGTTTCCTCCCCCATCGCCGTCTTCAATGAAACGCGCATACACCACATCGCCTATTGCGTCTATGACCACTCTGCCCCCTCCCGCCGTCCGGCGGTCAAGCATTCTGCCGCTTGCCCCGCCGCCGAAGGTGATGATCATTGCATCGCTCTTGCGGCATGTGGAAGACCTGTCTTCGTTGCAAACCACGCCGTCCCGTGCGGCTTCAAGGCTTCCCATTCCGTAACCGCCCGTAGCCCAGATGGTGGTTCTCGGACTCGGCTGCCATCCGATATAGGGATGAACGCTCCATGCCGTTGTTTCGTGTGTTCCGGTTGTTGCGCTTCTTCTGAAATCTATCTCCGATGTGAACAAATTGCCCGACACTCCCGCGAGGAGATTCGGCAGAAACAGTGTGTCAACCCCCGCCATGCCTCCGGTAACCGTGCCGTCAAACTCCACGCGCCCGCCGACATCCTCCATATGCAGGAGGTAGCCGCGCCCCCAGACGCTTATGTTGCCGAGCATACGCCCCGGAACGGCTCCCCAGCCTCCGCCGTAGGAATCGTTAGCCGCAAGGGAGAAAGCGAAGTCTGAAAGTTGAAGTTCGGGCACTTCCCCGCTCTGCGCGCCGGAGATGATGAGTTCTTGCAAGTTTCTGCCTTTCACGGACACGCCGCTGTCGCCGCCGCCTGAGAACACATCCTTAATTCTGTCCTGAATCATTCCCGCCGTTTCAGCGGCAACCGCCATTGCTATGCGGGGGAGTATCATCTTGTTCGCCTCGTCAACCGCAGAGTTTTCAGCCGCCCCTACCGCCCAGAAGGAAGCGGTGTTTGTCATAGTGCAGACTGTTTCTTCATTTGTGTAACTGTCTTGTAGCATCCAAGTGCTTCCGGTTTCGCCGCCGTAGTAAATCACGGGGTCTTGTCCGTCAGTGAGCGGCGGCATGGGGAAGCAAAGTTCAAACATGGCTGTCGGGTCGGGTTCGGGCATTATGTCTATTTCAACAACATGTGTGAATACGGTTTCTTCGGCGGAGGGAACGGTGTATGCGTGCGGGCGTCCCCCAGTTGTTTCAGGGTCAAAGGCCATTGCCGTAACGCCGTGAGTTGATGGCAGGTCGTATATCTCAATTTGGACACTCTGTTCTCCGCCAACGCCCGTTGCCGTTGCCATCCGGTCATTATTGGAAACGGAGACCGTGTGCTGCGCTCCGGCAAGAGTGAACCGCGCTTCGTCAGGGTTGGCGGATGTTACGGTAAATCCACCGTTGCCTCCGATGTTGCGGTCATTTTGGGTCTCAACCGAGAATATGCCGCTTGCCGTCATATTTGCGGGAATGGTTATTGTCCGCGCCCCCGCCTGACCTCCGGCGAGGAATGAACCGCTGGTTTCGGCAACAGTTACCGTAATGTCCGTACCGCTTGACTGCGCCTCTGATATTTCAAAGAGGAAGAAAGCGGGCTGTCCCTCCACTATGGTGTCGGTTACGGGCGTGTGTGGGCACTCCGTCCCGCCGATGGGCGCAATACGGCAGAGAGTGATTACGGGCAGAGGGGGCGCTTCGTTATCAATGATGTTGAAGAACAAGCCGTTTGTTCCGGGGTGGGAAACCACCTTGTCGGGATTCAGCAGGTATCCCGACCCCGACGGCGGGCTGTATTGCGTAAAGCCAACCTGAATCTCGGCATTGGCGGGAGTGTCCGGCACAGCGTTGTCAAACGCCCGCATCGTTATTGTCTCGCGGGTTTGATTCGCCCGTATGGTTGCCGTATATGTTTGATTGCCGCCGGAGCCGGACCCGGCAGTGTCGGCGAGTCTTGATATGTCGCCACCGGCGGTAATAACAACCTCCGTATCTTCCGTCCGCTCCGTGCTGAGAAACACGAGGAAATGCGCCTCTCCGCCATTCTCCGGTATGCTGCCCGTTAATGCCGAGTCGGGGCAGGAAGTCGCCGAACTGCCCGCCACACGGCAGAAGTCAATAAACGGCGCATCGGTTACATCAACTGTTACTTCATCATTTGCAAGGATAAACGATGATGTGTCCGGATTGGCAATGCTCACCGTTACCGTACCGTCATCCTCGTCAATAAAATCCGCAGATTCCGTCCGAACGGTGAACACCGCGCTTTGAGTCATATTGGAGAGAATGGGTATCGTCCGCTCCCCCGCCTGACCGCTTGCAAGGAAGTCGCCGCTGACTGTTGCAACGACATCCGTGCCGCTACTCTGCGCCTCGGTTATCTCAGCAAGGAAAAACAGTTCCGACCCTTCGCTGACCGAACCGGAAACAGCGGAGCCGGGACACGCAGTTGCGTC
>JAPOUR010000037.1 GCA_026708565.1 Candidatus Dadabacteria bacterium | reverse complement strand
AGGGTCGTTGTCTATGATGTAGATGGGTATGGTGAAGAGGCCGCTGAAGGGGTGGCCTACATCCAAGTTTGAGGCGCCGAACATAGGGTAAGCGGCATTTTCGGTAAATTCCCGTGCCGTGCTGTCATCAACGGTGCGGATTCTGATGGTAAGTTCCTGTTCGCCCTCTGCAAATTCCCACCCTACTTGGTCAAAGAGGTCAAGGGTGTTGTCGCTGTAATCGGTCTGAAAAGCGACGGCATCAAAATCATCTCTGTCTGTTGATGTTGTGGTTCCATGCGAATTGCCGACCCGAAGAGCCGCCCTAATTGAAGTAGTGGCGCCTACGGGGGCGGGTTTGTCCAGGCTAAGAACAATAACCACATCTTCGCCTTCAACAACAGTTACATACGGAGCCTCATCGCGTTCAAATCCTTTAATGGTCATCACGGGCCGCGCATCATTGTCGTTGACGGTAATGGTTACCGAGTTGGCGGAACTGTCGTTGACATAGCCGCCGCTTGGCGCCGTGCCGAGGGCCACGGTGATGGTGCCATCCGGCTCGTCTATGCTGTCCTCCGTGGCCATAACCGTGAAGGTTCCGGTGGTTTCGCCGTTAGAGATGAGCAGGCTGCCACTGGTCAACTCCGGCACAGTGTAGGCGATGTCTGCTGAGGAGGGCGTGATGGTGATGGGCACATTCACATTGCCGCTTGCGGCCTCGGCGAGGGTAACGGTGAAGGTAACATTCTCGCCCTCGTTTATGGTGTCGTCAGAGTCGCCCGATGTCAGGCTGATCCGGTTAGTGTCATTAACGGTAACGGTTACCATGCGGGGGTTGCCCGGTCTCCATGAGTTGAACTGAGGTGAGTTGTTAATGTGGAAGGTGAGCGTGCCGTTACCGGGAGTGTTGTTCACCATGGTCGGCACCGTGAAAGAATGAGTGAGGGTCGTTCTGTTCAAGTTAAGCGTGAAATCGGTAGCCTGACCGGATTGCAGAAAACCGGAGGCGTCTTCCGTGGTCATTGCAACAATCAATCTGCTGTCGTGGTTGTTACCGGACTGAAGCGCGTGGGGTTCGGTGCTAAGACTGACAACCACCTCTATTGATTCGCCCTCAAGAACGGACGGCGGCGCGCTGATGGTGGCGGCGGCAAAGTCCTGATCAAACACCCTTACCTGAGCGCAACGGGGGTTGGTTCCGGATTCGCAAGGGTCGCTGTTGGTTTCGTCAAACCTGTAGTCGCCGGGTTGCAGGGTTGCGGTGATATGGCCGCTGAATTCATCCACCCCGTCCCCCGCGGTCGGGACAACCAGTTTAGCCGAGCTCTGGTCCATCGGTATCACCACCGTAGCGGGCGGCGGTCCCGAAATCCAGCCCGGCGCCCTGCCCCCTCCCTCGGTAACAAGCACATTAACCGTCAGGGGCGCGGACGGCGGCGGGCTGGCGGTTATCGTGAAAACAACATCCACCCCTTCATTTCTTGAGTCGTTATCCCGCGTGATGGTGAGGATTATGTTCTGAGGGTCATCATCATTAACGGTAATGATTACCGAGTTGGCGGAATTGTCGTTGGTATAGCCGGTCGGCGCCGCGCCGAGGGCCACGGTGATGGTGCCGTCCGGCTCGTCATCATCGTCATTAGTGGCCGTAACCGTGAAGTTTCCGGTGGTTTGGCCGTTAGAGATGAGCAGGCTGCCGTTGGTCAACTCCGGCGCAGTGTAGGCGATGTCCGCTGAGGAGGCCGTGATGGTGATGGGCACATTCACATTGCCGACTGCGGCCTCGGCGAGGGTGACGGTGAAGGTAACACTCTCACTCTCGTTGATGGTGTTGTCTGAGTCGCCCGATGTCAGGCTGACGGTGGGGTCATCATCATTGTTAACGTTGATGGTTACCGAGTCGGCGGAATTGTAGTTGAAATAGCCGGTCGGCGCCGTGCCGAGGGCCACGATAATGGTTCCGTCCGGCTCGTGCATATTGTCCTCAGTGGCCGTAACCGTGAAAGTTCCGGTGGTTTGGCCGTTAGAGATGAGCAGGTTGCCGCTGGTCAACTCCGGCGCAGTGTAGGCGATGTTCGCTGAGGAGGGTGTGATGGTGATGGGCACATTCACATTGCCGCTGGCGGGCTCGTTGAGGGTGACGGTGAAGGTAACATTCTCGCCCTCGTTGATGGTGTTGTCTGAGTCGCCCGATGTCAGGACGATGCCGATCGGGCCGGTGGGCGTGGCCTTTATGATCAGTTCTGCCGAATGCACTCTGACTCTACTGCTATTAGCAATAACGTCTCTGACTGTGAGCCGCCAAGTGTGGTTGCCTCCAAAATTCGGCGACTTGCCGTTGAAGTCGGCGAGCCTCTGCTGGGCCTGGGCACTATCAAGCGTATGCCTCTGCGGTCGGACCCTGCCGGTACTAACAATCCGACTCCCTTGTATTGGACAGGAGATACTGCCTACGGCATCGTCGTCAAAGTGGTTATTCAACCTATTGCCGTTGCAAAGAAGGGAGAGGTCAAAAAAGCCTGTAACGTAAATTCTGTTGAACAACTCCACCCGGTCGCCGTCCGGATGGACTATGTGCGCGACCAAGTCGCTTACCCTCCCGCTACTGACGTTCCTGACATCCAGACGCAAGTCCACATCCGTGATTTCCAGACCCCCCGTCAGGTCCGCCATGATTCCCGTAAGATCAAACTCAAGATTCGCATCATTGCCGTTAGATACCTCAGGGTTGGTAGTGTTGGTGACGGTGAAGGTGCGCTCAGTCTGCGCCCCCGCCTCTTGCGCCCAGCCCCCTATAAAAAGAGCCGCCATTACCGCCAATACGGAAAATACTTTTCTCATTGCGCTTGAATCCCTCCCGTGGCTTCAATCAATAGGGGTTATTTTGCCAAGTAACCCCCTCTCTTGTCAAGTGGAAAGCACCGGTAGGTAAAGAAATTCTAATCGCTTCACCGTTCATTGCTTCCGCCACTCTTTAATCAACCCCGAAAGAGCCGCTCCGGGGTCCGGCTCTCTTATTAAACTTTCACCGATTAAGAAACAAAAGATTCCCTCTTGAGCCAAACAAGTCATATCATCCGGGGAGGTTATACCGCTTTCCGCAACCACCACTTTATCTTTGCCTATCAGGGGAGCAAGGCGGGCGGATGTTGACAAATCAACTTCAAAACTGCCGAGGTCTCTGTTATTGACACCGATGACCGAGGCATCGGCGCGGAGGGCAAGTTCCACCTCCTCTTCGTTGTGAACCTCAACCAGCGGCTCCATTTCAAGCGAGCGAGAGAGGTCAATCAAGTCCGCAAGTTGCCCCGCCCCTTTCATTGCCGCCACAATTAGGAGGACGGCGTCCGCCCCCGCCGCCCTTGATTCGTATATCTGGCAAGGGTCTGTCAAAAAATCCTTTCTCAAAACCGGCACGGAAACCGCTTCCCTGACCCCGGACAAGTATTTTATGTCTCCCTGAAAAAATCGCTTGTCGGTAAGGACGGACACCGCCGCCGCCCCTCCCCGCTCGTATTGGGTTGCCGTGAGGACAGGGTCAAAGTCTTCCCTGAGGACACCTTGCGAGGGGGAGGCTTTCTTAACTTCGGCGATTACCCTCGGCTTTTCCCCCCGGCCAAGCGCAGACATAAAACTTCGCGCCGGAGGGGCGGCAAATGCGGCGGCGCGGATATCCTCCTCTGAAAACCGCTTTTTTAATTCGGCGATTTCCGAACTCTTGCCGTCAAGGATTTTCTGAAGAATTGAAGACGGCATTTCAGTCAACCTGCGGAGATTCGGATGAGCGCTTCCAGTTTTTCCATCGCGGCCCCGCTCTCAAGAGATTTTCTTGCGGAGGCAAGCGCGGATTTCATATCGTCCGCCGCGCCGCTTACGTATATCGCCGCCGCCGCATTCAAAAGAGCGGCATCCGTTTTTGCCCCCTCGGAACGCCCCTCCAGAACATTTTTCATTATTTTCATGTTGTCCGCCGCGTCCGCGCCGCCGCTCAATTCTTCGGGGGCGCACGGCTTCATTCCGAACTCTTCGGGATTTATGGCGCGGTTTTTCACCGAGCCGTCCGCGAGCAACTCCCGCGCCTCCGCCCCGCCCGCCGGGGTTATCTCGTCCGTCCCGTCCCGTCCCGTTACGACCATGCACCGGTTCATCTCAAGCCGTTTTGCGACTTGTATGATTTTGTCCATTATCTCCACTGACGGAACGCCTATCACCTGCCTTTTGACAAGCGCCGGGTTGACCATGGGGCCTAAAATGTTAAACGCCGTCCGGATGCCCATCTCTTTGCGGACGGGGGCGACGTTTTTCATTGACGGGTGAAACACGGGGGCGAAAAGGAAGGTTATCCCCGCTTCTTCAAGGCACTTTTGCGCCGTCTGCGGCTTCATGTCTATTTTCACTCCCGCCGCTTCAAGCACATCGGCGCTGCCGACCGGGCTTGAGACGGAGCGGTTGCCGTGCTTGGCGACCGGAACTCCGGCTCCGGCGGTTATGAAAGACGCCGTGGTGGATATGTTGAACGTGCCTTTTGAGTCTCCGCCGGTGCCGCAGAGGTCAACCGTGTTGTCCGCCGCCCCGCCGATTTTGCGGGCGCGTGAAATCATCGCGCGGGCCGCTCCGGCAAGTTCGTCCGGAGTCTCGCCTTTAATTCTCATCGCAACCAGAAAGGCGGCGGTCTGCGCATGCGTCAAGTCGCCGTCCATCATGGCGCGAAACACCCCGGCGGCGGTTTCGCCGTCAATGTCCCGCCCGGCGGCGAGTTGCTCTATCAACCCCGCAATATCATCCATCCTTCCGCTCCGCCCCTATTTTATCCAAAACACCGTTCACAAAACCGGCGGATTTTTCAGCGCCGTATTTTTTCGCCATCTCCACCGCCTCATTGATGCTTGACGCCCTGTCTATGTCGTCCATGTAAACCATTTCATACACCGCCACCCTCATTATGTTGACATCCACCGGAGACATGCGCCCAACCGCCCAGTTGACCGAAACGCCGCCTATAAGCGAGTCTATTTCCTTGATTTCCCGGCAGACGCCGCACGCAAGTTCGCGGGCAAACTCGCTGTCTTCGGGGAGTTCGTCTTTCGGAGTATTTGTGATGAAACTTTCAAAATCGCTCCCCGCCTCCCCGCTTGAATCCCCGCGCTGGTAGAGAAACTTGAAGGCAAACTCTCTTGAAAGCCGTCTTTTTTTTGCAAAACCGCTCATGCGGAAGGTCAGAGGGATTTCATGAGGCTTGCCATTTCAATTGCGGACAGCGCCGCCTCCGAGCCCCTGTTGCCGACTTTCCCCCCCGCTCTTTCTATCGCCTGCTCAAGGGTGTCCGTAGTCACGACGCCGTCCGTAACCGGAACGCCCGTGTCTGCGGCGGCGGACGAAAGACCGCTTGAAACCTCGGAGGCAAGAAAATCAAAGTGGGAGGTCTGCCCCCTGATTACCGACCCTATCGCTATCACGGCGGAGTATTTGCCGGACTGCGCCGCCTTTCTCACCGCAAACGGAATTTCAAAAGAGCCGGGAACTTTAATAACCGTTATGTTTGAATCCGCCGCTCCGTGCCGGACGAGAACATCAACCGCGCCCTCAAGCAGAGGCGTTGTTACGATGGAATTCACCCTGCTCGCCACCACGGCGAACTTAAACGGCTTGGCGTCCATTTTTCCTTCTTTGTATTGGGGCATGGTTTTTCTCCTCCTCTCCGGGACCCGCTTTTCAGTCAACCATTGAAAGCAGGTGTCCGAGTTTGTCTCTTTTTGCCCGCAGGTAGTCCCGGTTGTTCTCGTTGGGCGGAATTTCTATCGGAACTCTGCTTTTTATCTTGAGGCCGAACCCGTCAAGGCCGCTCACTTTTCTGGGATTGTTTGTCATAAGACTCATCGTTTTGACGCCGAGATGGCGCAGAATCTGAGCGCCGATGCCGTAATCTCTCAAGTCTTTTTTGAAGCCCAGCGCCTCATTCGCCTCCACGGTGTCCATGCCTTTGTCTTGAAAGTGGTATGCCTTGATTTTGTTTTTAAGCCCTATGCCGCGCCCCTCCTGCCGCAGGTAGAGGATTACACCCTCGCCTTTTTCCGCCACCATCCTCATTGCCTGCCTCAACTGGGGGCCGCAGTCGCAGCGGACGGAGTGAAACACATCGCTGGTCAAACACTCGGAGTGAACGCGCACAAGCGTCTCTTTGGATTTTTTAAGGTCTCCCATTGTCAGGGCGAAGTGCTGAGAGCCGTCCAACTGGTTCTCGTAAACGAATGCTTCAAAAACGCCGAACTCGGTCGGCAGGTTTGACAGGGATTCCCGTTTGACAAAAGACTCTCTTTTCAGCCTGTAGCTTATGAGGTCGGCTATGGTCGCCATTGCGATGCCGTGCTTTTTGGAGAACTCGGCGAGCTCCTCCATTCTTGCCATGTGGCCGTCGCTTTGCATTATCTCGCATATAACCGCCGCGGGCTTGAGCCCGGCAAGACGCGCCAAATCCACGGACGCTTCCGTGTGCCCCGCCCGCACCAGCACCCCGCCCTTCTTTGCTATGAGAGGGAACATGTGCCCGGGGCGTATGAAATCTGACGGAACGGAGTCATCGGCAACCGCGCGGGCAACGGTTTTTGAGCGGTCGTAGGCGGAGATGCCGGTTGTTATATCGTCTCCCTTGGCGTCTATTGAAACGGCAAACGCCGTGTGCTGGGAAACGCTGTGCGTGTTTTCGGGCTCCATAAGTTTGAGCCCGATTCTCTTGGCGTTTTCATCCGTGAGGGCGAGGCAGATAAGCCCCTTGCCGTGAGTCGCCATGAAGTTGATAACTTCCGGGGTCGCGAACTCCGCCGCGACTACAATGTCTCCCTCGTTCTCTCTGTCCTGATCGTCCACGAGAATTAGGGGCTTTCCCGCCTTTATCTTCTCAATGGCCTCCGGTATGTCGTGCAAGTTAGCCATCACCGTTGCTTATATTGTCTCATAAAGCCGTTTTGTCAATCATTTCAGCCCCGCAACGTCCGGTTTGACTTTGCCGTTTCCGTGTGTAGTTTTCAGCCAAACCCACGGGATTGCGGAAACGGAGGAGCGATGTCCTTGTTTTTTAGTTTGCTGAGAATTCTGGCGGAGGAGAATCTTGAAGAGATGGATGAGGAAGAGATACTGGAGTTGCTTGAAGACGAAGATTTGGAAGAGATAGAGAGGCTTATCAATCAGGAAACCGAGACACTGAACAAGGTTCTTCACTAATCGCGGGCTTCCGTTTCAGGGAAAACCGCTTTCTGCCCGGGGCCGGACTTGAACCGGCACGGAGTTGTTGCCCCGAGGGATTTTAAGTCCCTTGCGTCTACCAGTTTCGCCACCCGGGCCAGGGTTTTTCAGGCGGCGCCCGGAATCGAACCGGGGTATAACGGTTTTGCAGACCGTCGCCTTGCCTCTTGGCTACGCCGCCGCATACTTTGGGATTTAGTATCGCTTAAACGCGCCCGTATTGCAATTCTACAAACCCTGCAACACCAGTTTTTTCTCAAACACCGCCCTTCCGCCTATCCTGACAATCCGCCCGCAGACCTCGGTGTGAACCACCCCGCCCCTTTGCGACAACTGAAGCCCTTTCAACTTTTTCCCGCCGGTCTTTTCGCTCCAGTAAGGCGCGAGGCTGGTGTGTGAAGAGCCGGTAACGGGGTCTTCGTCTATGCCGACCTGAGGGGCGAAAAATCTTGAGACAAAATCGTAACCGCTCCTCTCCGCCCGGCTTGTGACTATCACTCCCCGGCAGTCCAGAGCGCGGATTTTATCCATGTCGGGGCGGAGGCGGGAAACCGCTTTTTCATCCGCGAGTTCAATCAGGTAGTCGGCGCTGTTTTTTCCGGAGTAAATGATTCGCTCTCCGAGCGCTTCCGCAAGCCCTTCGGGTTCGGCGCATTTTGTCTGTCTATCCGAGGGGAAGTCCATTGTTATTAAGTCCCCTTCCACCGAGGCGGGAATTTTGTGTTCGGGTGAAACAAACATCATCCCGCTTCCAAGCCCGCGCCGCTCTATCATGCGAGCCGCCGCAAGGGTTGCGTGGCCGCAAAGCGAGACTTCGGTTTCGGGCGTCCACCACCTGATAAGAAACTCCGCGCCCGACCGCCGGACAAAAGCGGTTTCGGAGAAGCCCGCCTTTGCCGCCGTTTTTCTCATCTTCTCCGGCGGCGGGAATTCATCCACAAAACAGACGCCCGCAGGGTTGCCCTTGAAGCCGTTTTCCGCGAATGAGTGAACGACAAAAACTTCCATGTCTTAAAAATCAGTTGGCGGAAAAAGTCGCCTTGCCGTCTTGAAGCGCCCGAACCGCGCCGGTTATTCCCCCGATTGTGAGGGGGAACATTCTGTCGCCCGTGAAATTGCGCAGCATTCCGATTGTCTGGGTGTCGCCCCATTCCTCGCGGGGAACGGGGTTGAGCCATACGGTCAGGGGGTATTTGCTTTTCAGGCGTTCAAGCCATGTAAAGCCCGCCTCGCTGTTGTTGTGCTCAACGCTTCCGTTCACATACATCAACTCGTAGGGAGACATGGATGCGTCTCCCACGATAATGACTTTGTAGTCGCTGTTGTATTTGTTCAGAACATCAAAGGTTGGCACGGATTCCTGCCACCGCCTTTCGCTGTTTTTCCAGACCGCCTCATAAATGCAGTTGTGGAAGTAGTAATACTCAAGGTGTTTGAACTCGTAGCGAGCCGCGGAGAACAGTTGGGAGCAAAGTTCTATGTGGTCGTCCATTGAGCCGCCGATGTCAAAAAATATAAGAACCTTCACATTGTTTTTTCTGTGCGGGACCATTTCTATATCCAGAAACCCGGCGTTGCGGGATGTTTTTTCAATGGTTTTGTCCACATCAAGTTCCTCGGACATTCCCTCGCGTGTAAGAACCCGCAGTTTGCGGAGAGCCATTTTCATATTGCGCGTCTGGAGTTCCACGGAATCGTCAAGGTCTTTGAATTCTCTTTTGTCCCACACTTTCACGGCTCTTCTGTGTCTGCTTTCGTGCTGGCCGATGCGTATTCCCTCCGGGTTGTATCCGTATGCCCCGAAGGGGGAAGTGCCTCCCGTTCCAATCCATTTCCCGCCGCCCTGATGCCGTTTTTTCTGCTCTTTCATAAGTTGTTTGAGGCGTTCAATAAGTTTGTCCAGCCCGCCCATTGCTTTGATTTGCGCCTTTTCCTCTTCCGTAAGAGAGCCCTCCATGGTTTTACGCAGCCATTCATCGGGGATTTTCATAAACTCCGTGTCGTCTATGTATTCAATGCCTTTGAAATACTGGCCGAAAAGGCGGTCAAATCTGTCAAGGTTTTGCTCGTGTTTTATGAATGCGCTGCGGCAGAGGTAGTAGAAGTCATCCACCCCGCGCTCCACAATGCCGGTGTCCAAGGCGTCAAGGAGGGTTAGGTATTCCTTGATGGAAACGGGAATGCCGGAGTGGCGGAGGTATAGGAAGAAGTCTAAGAACATTTGAGGGAAGTATAACTGAACTGTGGATGGAAACAGGTTTGAAATAAAACAAATGTACTCACATTGGAAACGCCCGATGTTGAAGTAGTATCACCATAACACCGACCACATAGTAGCATTAGATTGGAGACTCCTATGGGGTATTTATTAAGAACTTGCGTAGGTGGTCGATTATCTCACAATATGCCCCATTTCTACTGTGATTGGTGTAAGATTACACAAGTCTGTTGATACCCATTTCGAGTTTCTGATACATGGCAAAAAGTAGAGACGGCAATTTCTCAAAGAGAACAAAGAACCTGATAGAAGGGCGTGCGGGTTGCGTATGCTCGTTTCCAGATTGTCGCATTCCGACAAGAGGTGCATCATTAAATGATGATGGGGTGATTAAAATCGGTGAAGCGGCTCACATCTGTGCAGCCTCACCCGGCGGTCGACGTTACGACAAAGAAATGACGCCAGAACAAAGGTCATCCGTATCTAACGGGATTTGGGTGTGCGCGAATCACCACAAGGTTATAGATTCTGATGACTCAACATTTACTGTTGAACTTTTGCGTGAATGGAAAAAGAAAGCGGAGAATGAGTCATGGCGTCGCATACAAAACAATAATAGACCACTTTCCCAAGCGGTTTTCACCGATATGGAGTTGGCAACGCAAATCCTTCATGCATCAAAAGAGGACCTCTGTGTCTTTCGACGGACCGCAAAATGGCCATCAACATCAGTTCCCCTAACATTGAAAGTAAGCGAGTTTGATAGTCCCGTTGACACAACTACTCTAGCGAGGGCGGCTATTTCACTGGATGATTTGATTCTGGTTGCGGGGCCGGGCATGGGAAAGACTACAACGCTATTCCAAATTGCAGAAGGTCTGATTGATAATGGCAATATACCCCTCATTGTACCGCTTGGTGATTGGGCGACAGAAAGTACAGATATTCTAACATCAGTTCTTAATCGTCCAGCATTTCGCGAAATTTCCGAAAATGACTTTCGTCAAATTGCCGACCAGCCCGGCGTTGTGCTTTTGCTCGATGGTTGGAACGAACTGGACACGCGGGCACGGAGACGGGCGCGAACACAGATTTACAAGCTCAAGGCGGAGTTACCTAATATCGGCTTGGTCATATCAACTCGTAGACAAGCCTTTGATATCCCCTTTGAAGGAACTCAAATTGAACTCCTGCCACTAAACGAAGAGCAACAAATGCAAATTGCTGTCACGATGTGTGGTGAAGACGCTGGCGCGAGTATCTTAGATCGGGCGTGGCGTACAATGGGTATAAGCGAGTTGGTTACGATTCCCCTTTATCTCGTAACTTTACTATCACTTCCCAAAGATGCTCCGTTTCCGACAACTAAAGAAGGAATGTTGCGGCATTTCGTTTCTGCACATGAAAAAAACGCGAACCACGCTGAGGCATTACAAGGTGTTGTGCAAGGGTTTCAGCAAATCTATCTATAAAATATTGCTGTA
>JAPOUR010000036.1 GCA_026708565.1 Candidatus Dadabacteria bacterium | reverse complement strand
GTTACGGGGATTATTGAGTGAACGTTAAGCCATGAACCTTGCCTCAAAAATACGGATAAAGATCAAGTCGTTTGATCATCGTCTTCTTGACAAGTCGGCGTTTGAGATAGCGGAAACGGCAAAGCGCACCGGGGCGCGCATATCGGGTCCCCTGCCGCTTCCCACCCGCATACGCAGATTCTGCGTTCTCAGGTCTCCGCATGTGAACAAGAATTCAAGGGAGCATTTTGAGATAAGGACTCACAAGCGGCTGGTTTACATCCTTGAGCCCAACAACCAGACGGTTGACGAACTTATGAAACTGGATTTGGCGTCCGGTGTTGATGTGGATATAAAACTGACTTGACGGAGCAACGGCAATGATAGGCGGACTTATGGGAAAGAAACTGGCAATGACCCAACTGTTTGAGGGCGGCTCCGTGCTTGTGCCCGTAACGTTGCTTGAGGTAGGCCCCTGTTATGTGGTTCGCAAGGATGACGGCTCTTCCTCGGCGCAGATAGGATACGAAGAGGATTTTTCCCCGACAAAAGCGGCGGCGGGGCACTGCGCGGCGGCGGGTCTTCCGGCAATGAAAAGAATAGTTGAGACCGGTTGTGATGACAGCGTAAAACCCGGAGACATCTTCACCGCGGGCATCTTCAAGGAAGGCGACAAGGTGGACGTCATAGGGACGGGCAAAGGAAAGGGGTTTACGGGAGCAATGAAAAGGCACGGATTTTCCGGACAGCCCGCATCACACGGCGGCAAGGCGCACAGGAGGCCCGGCTCAATCGGGCAGGCGTCATACCCGGCGCGAGTATGGAAGGGAATCAAGATGGCGGGAAGGTCCGGCGGAGGCCGCATTACCTCTCAGGGCTTGAGGGTGGTTTCGGTTGATGCGGAGAAAAACCTCGTGGCGGTGAAAGGCTCTGTTCCGGGTCCGCGCGGCGCGGGTGTGTTTATAAGATATTCGGTCAAGGGGGGCGGTCAGCGTGCCGACGGTTGAAGTTTACGACATTGCCGGAAACAAATCCGGTTCGCTTGAGTTGATGAGCGAGGTTTTTGAGTCTCCCGTCAGGGAGGACCTCATGCAGGTTGTCGTCAGGTGGCAACTGGCGGCGGCGAGAAGCGGCACCGCCTCAACCAAGACCCGCAGCGAAGTTAGGGGCGGCGGCTCCAAGCCGTGGAGGCAGAAGCATTCCGGACGCGCCCGGCACGGTTCAATACGTTCGCCCATTTGGAGAAAGGGCGGGGTTACATTCGGGCCCAAGCCCAAAGACTGGTCTTTCAATGTTCCGCGCAAAGTCAGAAAACAGGCGCTCAGGTCGGCGCTTTCGGCTCGCCTCGGAGACGGGGGCATAAAGGTTGTTCAGGAATTGAGCCTTCCGGAGATAAAGACGCGGCAGGTTGCCGATATGCTTTCCGCATTCGGCGTTACCGGCGCCCTTTTTATAGACGTTCCGGGGGCGGACTGGGAGAATTTTGCGAAGTCGGCAAACAACATTCCCGGAGTGAAGATGCTTTCGGCGTCCGGCGTCAATGTTTACGACACGCTTGGGTTTGAATCCCTGATACTTACCGTTGAGGCGGTCAAATCGGTGCAGGAGGCGCTTGTCCATTGAACAGCGCGCACAGCATACTCAAAGCGCCGGTTGTTACGGAGAAGAGTTTTTCCCTCCGTGATAAGGGGTGGTATGTGTTTTCCGTTGACGAGAGGTCAAAGAAACACCAGATCAAGGACGCCGTTGAGAAAGTGTTCGGCGTGAAAGTGGGCGGGGTGCGAACCTCCACGATGCCCGGCAAGACGGTCAAACGCGCGGGGCGTCTTGCGGGAAGAAGGCCCGGCATCAAGAAGGCGTATGTGAAAGTGGTTGAGGGAACCATAGAAATTTTTGAGGGACTGTAATGGGAATAAGAAAGTTTAACCCCACATCTCCGGGAACGCGTTTCAGAACGGGAGAGGATTTCTCGGAAGTTACCTCGTCCTCTCCGCACAAGCCGCTTACATCTCCGTCTCCCCGCAAGGCGGGCAGAGGGGCGGGCGGCAGAATATCGTCCTACAATCGCGGCGGCGGGCACAAAAGGCGTTACAGAATGGTGGACTTCAAAAGGAACAAGGCGGGAGTTCCCGGCACGGTCGCGACCATAGAATACGACCCCCACAGGTCTGCGAGGATAGCCCTTGTGCACTATGCGGACGGGGAGAAGAGATACATCATCGCCTGTGAGGGGCTTTCTGTGGGCGATACCGTTTTCTCCGGAGGGCAGCCGGAGGTTTCGCCGGGCAACTCTCTGAAATTGAAAGACATTCCCACGGGCGTTTTTGTGCACAATGTTGAACTTCGTCCGGGCGGCGGGGCAAAGATAGCCCGCTCGGCGGGCAGTTCCGTGCAGGTAACCGCCAAAGAGGGAAGCCACGCCCTCCTCAAACTTCCCTCCGGTGAGATACGAATGGTGGGAATTGAGTGCATGGCGACCGTGGGCAGGGTGGGCAATTCCGAGCATGAACTTGTGAGCATGGGCAAGGCGGGAAGAAACAGGCACAGGGGCAGGAGGCCGAATGTAAGGGGAGTGGCAATGAATCCGGTTGACCATCCGCACGGCGGCGGAGAGGGCAAGGCAACCAAAGGAAACCCTCATCCGGTTTCCCCGTGGGGCTGGATAACCATCGGATACAAGACAAGGCGGAACAAGAGAACGGACAAATACATAGTAAGGCCCAGAAGGGTCGGCTACGGGATGGACTGACAGGAAATGGCGGAAAAAACGAAAAAACAGCCCTTTGTTCATGAGAAACTTCTGAAGAAGGTCATGGCGGTGAAAGGAGCGGCGGGAAAGAGCGATGTTTACATCAAAACATGGTCGCGCTCATCAATGGTAATACCGGAGATGATAGGGCTGACCATAGCGGTTCACAACGGCAAGAGGTTTATCCCCGTCTCCGTCAACGAGCACATGATAGGGCACAAACTGGGAGAGTTTTCTCCGACAAGAAATTTTCACGGGCATGCGGGCGGTGACAAAAAGTCCAAGATGGGGTAGATGAAATGGTTTCGCGTTCAGTTTTAAGACACTTCAGAATATCGCCTTACAAGGTTCGCCTTGTTCTCCCTCTCATAAAGGGCAAGGGCGTTGAAGAGGCGTTCAGCATTCTCCACCTGACACACAAGAGGTCTGCGCCGGTGATTGCGAAATTGCTTAAGTCTGCGGTGGCAAATGCGTCTGAAAAGGGCTACCCTGAACCGGACGAGTTGTATGTGAAAGAGGCGTTTGCCGATGAGGGCGTTGTGCTCAAAAGGGTCAGAGCGAGAGCAATGGGCAGGGCTTTTCAGCGCAAGAAAAGGTCAAGCCACATCACCATAGTGCTTGAGAGGAAGGGACTGTAATCATGGGTCAGAAAGTAAATCCGATAGGGGTGAGAATAGGCATTACCCGCACGTGGCATTCCAAATGGTATGCCGAGAAGGCGGATTTTACCGCCATGTTGGGCGAGGACGTGAGAATACGAAGATTTCTGAAAAAGGATTTTTATCAGGCGGGAATCTCCAAAATTGAGATAGAGCGGGTTATCAGGAAGAAGGTCAGGGTGGTCATTCACGCCTTGCGTCCCGGAATTGTCATAGGGCGCAACGGTCAGGAGATAGAGAAAATAAGGAGAGACCTTCAGAAACAGACGGGCAAGGAGATTGTCGTGGACATCAAGGAGGTGCGTCGTTCGGAAACCGACGCCCAGATGGTGGCGGAGAATGTCGCCCTTCAGATAGAACGCAGAGTTGCCTACAAGAGAGCGATGAAACAGGCGATTGCGTCCGCCATGAGGACGGGCGCGCTGGGAATAAAGATAATGGCTTCCGGGCGGCTTGCGGGCGCGGAGATTGCCAGAAGAGAGTGGTATAAGGAAGGCAGTGTTCCGCTGGCAAAACTCAGGGCGGACATTGACTACGGCTTTGCCGAGGCAAAAACCAAATACGGGATCATCGGCATCAAGACATGGATATTCAAGGGAGATGTCATAGAGAAGAGGGCTGCCCCGCCGACTTGAGGAAAACCGTATGCTTCAACCTAAAAAGACAAAATACCGCAAGGCGCGCAAGGGGCGCATAAGGGGGGTTGCGAGCCGGGGGACTGACATTGACTTCGGGCGGTTCGGTCTCCGGACTCTTGAAAACGGGCGGCTGACCTCAAGGCAGATAGAGTCCGCAAGGATCGCCATAACGCGCCATGTGAGAAGGGGGGCGAAACTGTGGATAAGGATTTTCCCGGACAAGCCCGTTACCAAAAAGCCCGCCGAAACAAGAATGGGGAAGGGCAAGGGCGATGTGGCGGAATACGTGGCTCCGATACGGCGCGGGCAGATACTTTACGAGTTAAGCGGAGTTCCCTCGCCTCTTGCAAAGGAGGCGTTCCGGCTTGCGTCCCACAAACTGCCCGTGAAAACCCGCGCGGTTGAGCGGAGCGAGGAGATTGTATAATGGCTGAAAAACCGGCTAAACTCAGAGAACTTACCACGGGCGACCTGAACAGGAAGGAGCGCGAACTTATGTCCTCTCTTTTCAATCTCCGTATGCGGGTTGCCACCAAACAGACAGCCTCGTTTGCGCGGATAAAGTCTCTCCGGCGGGACATTGCCAGAGTAAAGACCGTGAGGCGGGAGATTGAAAGCCGGGGCGGACAGGAGCAGGTGAAGGAAGAAAATGGCTGACAGAAACGAAAAAAGAGGGCGGCTGACCTCGTTTGTGGGGACGGTTGTGAGGAGCAGCGGCGACAAGACGGCGGTTGTGGATGTGATAACCACAAAGAAGCATGTTGTTTACAACAGGTCAATCAGCAGGCGGGTGCGCTACATCGTTCACGACAGCAAAAACCAGTGCGCGGCGGGCGACAAGGCGCTTATATACGCCTCAAAGCCCATAAGCAAAACCAAGAGGTGGCGGGTCGGCAAAATTGTTGAGAAAGCCCCCGCAGTTTCCGGAGAGGGAGCGGAAAGGTGATTCAGTCCAGTTCATATCTGGAGTCTGCGGACAATACGGGCGCCAAGAGACTTTACTGTATCAAGGTTCTCGGCGGCTCGCGCAGAAGGTTTGCGCGGCTGGGCGATGTGGTTGTGGTTTCCGTAAAGGAGGCGATGCCCAACTCAAAGGTGTCAAAGGGTGATGTGTGCAAGGCGGTCGTGGTGCGCGTTACCAAGGAGAGCAGGCGACCGGACGGAACCTACGTGCGCTTTGACAGCAACGCCGCAGTGATCATCAATGAAGACAAAGAGCCCATTGGCACAAGGGTTTTCGGACCCATCGCGCGCGAGCTCAGGTTCAAAGGATTTATGAAGATAATCTCTCTTGCTCCGGAGGTGGTTTGACGGTGTCGGTGAAATATCACATCAGGAAGGGCGACGAAGTCATCGTGCTCACCGGCAGAGAGAAGGGCAAAACCGGCACTGTTTCCCGTGTGCTTACGGAAAAGGGAAGGGCGATAGTGGAGAAACTCAACATGGTCAAACGCAACACGCGCCCCACACGCGACAATCCGTCCGGCGGCATAGTTGACAAGGAGGCGAGCCTGCACTTGTCAAACCTGATGCTTTATGACTCAAAAGAGGCGACTCCCTTCAAAGCCGGACACAGAATTGAAGACGGCAAAAAGGTCAGAGTGAACAGAAAGACGGGCAAACAGATATGACATCCGCGCAACCGAGAATGAAAAAAATATTCAATGAGCGGGTAATCCCCGCCATTATGGAGAAGAGTTCCTACTCCAATCCCATGAAAGTTCCGCGCCTTGAGCGCATAGTTCTCAACATGGGGCTGGGTCGCCTCAGCGAGGCGGGGCGCAACAAGTCCGTCATTGACGATGCGGTCGCCGAACTTGCGCTTATCGCCGGGCAGAAGCCCGCCGTGAAAATGAGCAGGAAATCCATAGCCGGTTTCAAACTCCGCGACGGCATGCCAATCGGTTGCGCCGTTACCCTGAGGGGGACGATGATGTATGAGTTTTTTGACCGCCTTGTCAATCTCGCCCTTCCGAGAGTGAGGGATTTCAAGGGGGTGAGCGTCTCCTCGTTTGACGGCAACGGCAATTACACGCTCGGAATAAGAGAGCACATCATATTTCCGGAAATTGACTACAGCAAGGTTGCGAGGGTGAAGGGGCTCAACATCACTTTTGTTACGACTGCGGACGATGATGCGGAGGCAAGAATGCTTCTTGAGGAGATGGGTGTGCCTTTTGCAAAAGGAGGAGTGTGAGAAATGGCAAGAAAAGCGCTTTGGGAAAGATCTTTAAGGAAGCCGAAATACCCGGTGAGGAAAGTTAACCGGTGCTCGCTCTGCGGGAGGCCGAGGGGTTTTATAAGGCAGTTCGGCATCTGCCGCCTCTGCTTCCGCGAACTTGCGAGCCGCGGAGAAATTGTGGGAGTCAGAAAAGCCAGTTTCTAAACGGCGGGAAGGAAGATATGACGGATCCTATAGCGGACATGCTTTCAAGAATCAGGAACGCGCTGATGGTCGGCCACGAAGATGTGGCGATTCCTCACTCCGGCATCAAGTTGGAGATATGCAGGGTTCTAAAGGACGAGGGCTATGTGGAAGGCTTCAGTATCTCCGAGGGGGACGGCCCCAAAAGGGATATAGTTGTAGCCCTCAAATACTCTCCCGAAGGGGCGCCTGCCATAAGGGAAATCAAAAGAGTGAGCAAGCCCAGCGTCAGGGTTTACATAGGCAGGGGTGAAATTCCCCGTGTTGTTACGGGCATTGGAACGGCTATACTTTCCACCTCAAAAGGGATAATGACGGGACGGAGCGCCAGAATCGTCGGCATAGGCGGCGAGGTTCTCTGCACTGTGGTCTGAGTTGAATTATGTCAAGGATAGGAAACAAACCGATACCTGTTCCCGACAAGGTGGAGATCGCCCAGTCGGGAGACACCCTTAAGGTCAAGGGTCCCCGCGGCGAACTTGAGGTTGCTGTTGCGGGCGGGCTGAATGTTGAAGTGGCGGACGGATTTGTGACTGTTAAAGCGGAGCAGTCCGGCAAGGGTGTCAAGGCGTCGCACGGCCTTGTGAGGATGCTTATAGCAAACTCCATTCAGGGTGTTACGGAGGGATTTGCCAGAACACTTGAAATTGTGGGAACCGGATACAAGGCGGAACTGGCGGGCAAAGACGCTCTTAAGATGTCTCTCGGCTATTCCCACCCGATAGAGTTTCCTCTTCCCGAAGGCGTTAAAGCCACGGTTGAGGCGCGGGGGACCCGGCTCACTCTGGAGGGAATTGACAAGCAGGTGATAGGCGAGACGGCGGCGAACATAAGGAAACTTCGCGCTCCGGACTCCTACAAGGGCAAAGGGGTGAGGTTTTCCACCGAGCGCATACGGCTCAAACCCGGCAAGTCAGGCGGAGCGGCAAAGGGATGAAGAAAAGCAGAAAAGATCTGAGAAACAGCAGGCACAGAAGGATACGGAGGAAAATCTCCGGAACCGCGTCCGTGCCCCGGTTGTGCGTTTTCAAGTCGTCAAGGCACATATATGCGCAAATTGTTGACGATGTGGCGGGAAGCACTCTGTTTGCGGCTTCCTCACTCACTCCGGAGATAAGAAAAAACATCTCCGGTGATGACTCCAAGATTGACCAGGCAAGGGCCGTGGGCGAGTATCTGGGGGGCGTGTCAGTTGCGGGCGGCCTCAAAAAAGTGGTGTTTGACAGGGGCGGCTATCCGTTTCACGGAAGGGTGAAATCTCTTGCGGGCGGCCTCAGGGAGAAGGGACTTGAGTTCTAATAAAAACGCAACCGGTTACACAAATCCGCGGTATGTTGACTCCGCCGGGCTTGAGCTGGAAGAAAAGGTTGTTGACATCCGGCGCGTGGCGAAGGTTACCAAGGGCGGAAAGCGGTTTCACTTCACCGCGATGGTGGTTGTCGGCAACGGAAGCGGTGTTGTGGGCTACGGGCTTGGCAAATCAAACGAGGTTCCGGGCGCCATCAAGAAAGGGGCGGACAAAGCCCGCAAAAACCTCATACAAGTTCCCCTTAAGGGTTCCACCATACCGCATGAGGTTTGTTGTGAAAGTTCATCAAGCCGTGTTGTGCTTCTGCCCGCCGCTCCCGGAACGGGCGTTATTTCGGGCGGCGCCGTGCGCGCCGTGGCAGACCTTGCGGGCATTCACGACATCCTTTCCAAGGTTGTGGGCTCAAGAAATCCGCTCAATGTAGTGGCGGCGGTTATGAAGGCTCTTTCCCTCCTTTCCCCGCCGGAGGCCGTTGCGCTCACGCGGCACAAAGAGGTCTCCGACCTTGACCTTCCGCCCTATTACAGGATTTAGAGGTTTTATCCGCAATGCTTGACAGATTTCCAAAACCGGCGGGTTCGGCAAAATCGCGCCAGAGAGTGGGCCGGGGGGCCGGTTCAAAGGGCAAGACTTCCGGGCGCGGACAGAAAGGGCAGGGCTCCAGATCGGGGAGAGGGGTGTCGCGCTGGTTTGAAGGCGGACAGACCCCGCTCAAGATGAGGATTCCCAAGAGAGGGTTCAAAAACAGGTTCAGGAAGGTTTACGACACGGTCAACCTGAGCGCGCTGGAGCGTTTTGAGGACGGCTCCACAGTTGACCGCGCGGCGCTTGTTGAAAGCGGGCTGGTGAGCGGAAAAAATCCGGTAAAAATTCTGGGCGGCGGAGCCGTTGAAAAAAAACTGACTCTGAGAGTTGACGCCGCAACCGGCTCATCCGTTGAAAAGATAGAGAAGTCCGGCGGCAAGGTGGAGTTTGTATGAGTTCGCCCTCTTCGGGAACCTCCGGAATCTCCGAGCTGAACAAAAGGCTGCTCATCACCTTATTTATACTGCTGATTTACAGGCTCGGGGTTTTTATCCCGGTCCCGGGCATTTCCCCGGCCGAAATATCCCGGCTGTTTGAGCGCACGAGCGGGACCGTTTTTGACCTGTTCAACGCATTCTCCGGCGGCGCGCTTGAGCAGGCGTCAATCTTCGCCCTCGGAGTAATTCCCTACATAACCGCCTCCATTCTCATGTCTCTGATGGTTAAGGCGATTCCCTCGCTTGAGGCTCTCCAGAAGGAGGAAGGGCAGGCGGGAAGAAGGAAAATCAACCAGTATTCCCGCTATCTTACTGTTCCCATATCGGTGATTCAGGCGACCGTGTTTACCCTCGCCCTTGAGTCCGGCGCGTCCGGAGAGGCGGGGCTGGCGTTCCGCCTTACCACCATTCTTACCCTGACTTCGGGCTCCATGCTTGTCATGTGGCTGGGAGAGCAGATATCCGAAAAGGGCATTGGAAACGGCGTCTCCCTGATAATCACCATGTCCATACTCGCCGGAATTCCGTCCGCGCTGTTCAACATGGGGCGGCTTGTGAGCGCGGGTGATATAACGGTGCTGGGCATGGGGCTCATACTTGCCTTTCTCATCCTTGTGATGGGGGTCATCGTGTTTGTTGAGACCGCTTCAAGAAAGATACCCATTCAGCATCCGCGAAAAGTTGTCGGCAGAAAGATGATTGAAGGGCAGTCCACCCACCTTCCGCTGAAGATAAACCCGTCCGGAGTTATCCCTCCCATTTTCGCCTCCTCACTGCTCATCTTTCCCGCGACCATCATGGTTGTGACGGACAGCCCCTTTGTCCGGATGATTTCCGAGGGCGTTGTCCAGAATCCGTTTTTCTACAACACCATTTTCGCGGTTCTCATAGTGTTTTTCTCTTTCTTTTATACGGGCATCGTTTACGACCCGGCGGACCTTTCGGACAACATAAAAAACAGCGGCGCAAACATTCCCGGCATAAGGCCCGGAGTGAAAACGGCGGACTACATAGGCTCCATTCTGAACCGGATAACGCTCATCGGCTCAATTTATCTTGTGGCCGTATGCGTTCTTCCCAGTTTTCTTCAGAGAGACCCGTTCAACCTGCCCTTTTACTTCGGGGGCACTTCGCTTCTGATTATCATCGGTGTAACACTTGATTTCATGCAACGTGTTCAGTCTTTTGTGATAACCCGGAATTACGAGTCTTTCTCCACTCCGGGCGCCCCCCGCCCGCCGCGCAGGAGGAGAAGGTTCTAAAACCTGAGGTGTCAATCATGAATTTGATTATATTCGGACCCCCCGGAGCGGGGAAGGGAACTCAGGCGGAGTTCATCTCCGCATCTTTCGGAGTGGCGCACATATCCACCGGAGATATGCTCAGGGAAGCCGTGAAGAATGAGACCGAAACGGGCCTTCTTGCGAAAAGTTATATGGATGCGGGCAAACTCGTTCCCGACGAGGTGGTCATAGAGATAATAAGACAGAAGATAGAGAACCTCGGCGGCGCGGGTTTTCTTCTGGACGGTTTTCCCAGAACCGCCGAACAGGCGCGCGCTCTGGACGGCATGCTTGAGAGCCGCCGCGAAGCCATAGACGCGGTTTTGTCTCTTGAGGTGGACGAGGAGGAAATTGTAAAACGGCTTCTGCTCAGGGCGGAAACAGAGGGCAGGGCGGATGACAACGAGGCCGTCATAAGGGAAAGAATGAATGTTTACCGGCGGCAGACTTTGCCGCTTGCCGAATACTACGGTAACAGGGGCGTCTTCCGCGCCATAGACGGAACCGGGACGATTGACGAGGTTAGGGGGAGGATACATTCTGAAGTATCCCCGCCGGAAAAGGCATGACGGTTGCGGAGATAAAAGAGAAGTTTGAGGGCATGAGGACGGTGTGCTCCGTTGTGGCGGAGGTTCTTGAAAAACTCAGCGGGGCCGCCCGTGAAGGCGTGTCCACATGGGAACTCAACCGTGTGGCGGAACAAGTGGCGGACAGGCGGTCGGCAAGGCCCGCATTCAAGGGTTACATGGATTTCCCGTGCTCAATATGCGTATCGGTGAACGATGAGGTGGTGCACGGCATACCGTCAAAAGACAGGGTGCTTTGCGAGGGCGACATAGTGGGAGTGGATTTCGGCGCCTACAAAGCCGGGTTTTACGGCGACTCCGCCGTAACCATTCCCGTGGGCGCGGTTACCCCCGCAAAAGAGCGTCTGCTGGAAATTGCGCGGCGGTCGCTTGAGCGCGGCATAGAGAAAGCCGCCCCCGGCGCGCGGCTCTACGAAGTGTCCGAAACCATACAGAAATATGTTGAAAGCAAAGGGTTTTCAGTGGTAAGGGCGTTTGTGGGGCACGGCATAGGAAGGGAACTTCACGAGAAGCCGCAAGTGCCCAATTTTGTTCCGCCCGGCGGCGCAAGCGGGGGTCCTGTTTTGCGTCCGGGCATGGCTCTTGCCATAGAACCGATGGTGAATGAAGGCTCGGCGGAGATAAAAACTTTGCCCGATAAGTGGACTGTTGTTACAAGTGATGGTAAAATGTCCGCTCATTTTGAGCACACGGTGGCGATAACTGAGAACGGCCCCGAGGTGCTCACGGGGTTTAACTGATGAGGAGCGCGGACGCGGAGGCGTATGTCAAAGAACGAAACGGTTGAGTTTGAAGGAACGGTGGTTGAGGCGCTTCCCAACGCCATGTTCAGGGTTGAGATGGAGAACGGTTCAAGGGTTCTTGCCTATGTTTCAGGTAAAATGAGAAGAACAAGGTCAAGGTTTGTGAGGATAGTCCCCGGGGACAAGGTGAAGATAGAGATGTCTCCCTACGACCTGTCAAGGGGGAGAATCACATACAGGATGAAGCCGGAGAGAGTAAATTGAAAGTAAGGTCGTCGGTAAAGAAGATTTGCAACAAGTGCAGGATTATCAAGCGCAGGGGCGTAGTGAGGGTGATTTGCTCAAACAAACGCTGCAAGCAGAGGCAGGGATAACATTATGCCGAGAATAGCCGGTGTTGACATACCCCTTGAGAAGAGAGTTGAGTTTGCCTTGACCTACATATACGGCATAGGCAGAGCCACGGCCTCGGGCATAGTGGGCGCTTTGAACATAGACTCCGCCAAACGGTCAAAAGACCTCAGTGAGAAAGAGGTGGCGGACATACGGCAATACATAGAGCGCAACTGCGTTGTTGAGGGAGACCTCAGGAAAGATGTGCAGATGAACATCAAACGCTTGGTTGAGATAGGGTGCTACAGGGGCATAAGGCATCGCACCGGTCTTCCGGTGCGCGGGCAGAAAACCAAGGCGAACGCGAGAACAAGGAAAGGCCCGCGGGGCACGGCGATAGCGAAGAAGAAAAAGGCGGGCAAGTAACGGCGAATCATGGCAACCAAGGGATCAAAAAAGAAGATAAAGAGGTCTGTTGACGAGGGCGTCGTGCACATACACGCCACCTTCAGCAACACCGTTATCACCGTGTCCCACCCTCAGGGCGATGTTATTGCGTGGTCAAGCGGCGGAGCCAGAGGATTCAGGGGCACAAGGAAGGGAACTCCGTTCGCCGCTCAGGTGGCGGCCGAGGATGTGGCAAAGAGGGCAATGGGTTCCGGAATGAAATCCGCGCGGGTGTATGTCAAGGGGCCGGGTCCGGGGCGTGAAGCCGCCATAAGGTCAATTCAGGCGGCGGGTCTCAGGGTGTCTTCCATCAGGGACGTAACGCCCATACCGCACAACGGGTGCAGGCCGCGCGGCAGAAGAAGAGTGTGAGGCGGAAAGTATAATGGCAAGATACACGGGTCCGGTTTGCAAAATTTGCAGGAGAGAGGGAGAGAAGCTGTTTCTCAAAGGCGAGAGGTGCTCAACCCCCAAGTGCGCCGTTGAGAGGAAGCCCTATCCTCCCGGCTTGCAGGGCAAGAGGATACGCAGAAGGAGCACTGAATACGGGTTGCGGTTGAGGGAGAAGCAGAAAGCCAGAGGCATATACGGAGTGACCGAGCGCCAGTTCAAAATTTATTTCAGAGAGGCGGTAAGAACCAAGGGGGTTACCGGTTCGCTTCTTCTCTCCCTGATTGAGACGCGCCTTGACAATGTGGTGTTTCGTCTGGGTTTTGCGTCTTCGCGCAATGAGGCGCGCCAGCTTGTCAATCTGGGGCATGTGTCCGTTGACGGCGCGCGCGTTGACGTGCCTTCATGCAGGGTGAAGGCGGGCAATGTTGTTGAGGTGCGGGAAGCAAGCAGGAAGATGCCGGGCATCAACCGCTCTCTGGGGCTGTCGGAGAAAAAGAGCCTTCCCGGGTGGCTCGCTCTGGAAAGGGAAAAATACAGGGGGAAGGTGGTAAGGACTCCGCAAAGGGAGGACATTCAGGTTCCCATCAGTGAGAACCTGATTGTTGAGTTTTATTCAAGGGTGTAGTCGCACGGCCCCTTTTGAATGATTAAATAGGAGGAAGCAAGTTTGAAAGATTTTCAGAGCAACTGGACAACACTCGTAAGGCCGAAAAAGGTCGTCAAGGACGAAAAGACCGTGACGCCTTTTTATTCAAAGTTCAACTTTGAGCCTCTTGAGAGGGGCTACGGCGTTACGGTCGGAAATGCGATGAGGAGGGTTCTGCTCTCCTCCCTTCAGGGACCCGCCATTACGGCGGTGAAGATAGGGGGCGTTCTTCACGAATTTTCCTCCATCTCCGGTGTTGCCGAAGATGTTTCGGAGATACTGATGAACTTCAAAGGGGTCAACTTCAAGGCGAACACGCCGGATATGCAGGTTTTGGAACTGTCTTTTCAGGGTCCCGGCGAGATCAAAGCCTCGGACATCCAATCAACAAACAATATGCAGGTTCTGAACGGCGACCATTACATAGCGACCGTTTCAACCAAGACCAAAGTTGAGATGAGTCTGGTGGTTGAGACCGGCAGGGGCTACCAGCCGGTTGAAGAGAGAGAGGCCCCGCGCTCAATGGGAGAGGAATACCTTCCGGTGGACGCCTTTTTCTCGCCGGTGACCAAGGTGAACTACTCCATAAAGAACGCCCGCGTCGGGAGGAAGACCGACTATGAAAATCTCGTGCTTGAGATATGGACAAAGGGCTCCGTGGTTCCCGAAGACGCGCTGGCGTATGCGGCGAAGATTATCACTCACCAACTCAAGCGGTTTATAAACTTCAGCGACCAGGGGGTTGATCAGGAAGAGAGCGAGGAGACCTATACGATAAAAGGGGACGAGGAAATTCTGTTCACTCCGCTTGACGAGGTGGACTTCTCCGTCCGCTCCCTTAACTGCCTGACCAGCGCCAATATGGAGTATGTCGGAGACCTTGTTCAAAAGAGTGAGAGCGAGTTGCTTAACCTGCCCAGTTTTGGCAAGAGCTCCCTTGAGGATGTGCTCAAGAAACTGAAGACCCTCTCGCCGCAGATGTCTCTTGATATGAATATCAATCAGGAGATATACAACCGGGTCAAAGAGAGCAGGGCAAAACCCTGAGCGCCGGAGTGTTTGTGTTTTCGGGAAGTTTGAGCGATGAGAAACAGAAGGCTGGGAAGAAAACTTGGCGTAAAGACCAAGCACAGAAAGGCGATGTTCCGCAACATGGCAACGGAGCTTTTCAGGCACGGCGGCATACAAACCACTGACGCCAGAGCCAAAGAACTGAAGCGCGTTGCGGACAAGATAATCACCCTTGCAAAGAACAGCGCCGGAGAGGACGCGCCGGACGGGGGGCTTTCCTATAAAAGGCGCATCTTCGGCTACATAAACGACAAGGAAGTGGCAAGAAAGGTGTTCACTGAAATTGCCGGAATGCACAAAGAGCGTCCCGGCGGATACTCAAGGATAGTCCGCCTCGGATTTCGCAGGGGAGACCGGACGCCCGTTTCGCGTATAGAACTTGTAACCGAGGAATACAAGCCGTCCTCAAAAAAGAAGACGCAAAAGAAATCAAACCTGCCGTTGCCGCCTTCTCCGGAAGATGAGGCGAAAAAGGAGAAAGAGGAGGCGTTGCCCGAAACCGATTCCGCCGTAACGGAGGAAAACGCGCCGAAAACGCCTCCCGAACCTTCCGCAGCCGCGCCGGAGAGCGCGGGCGAATCTCCCGATGCTCCCGCCGAAGCCGCGCCGGAGAAACAGGCCGAAGCCGCCGCCGAACCTGAACCGGAGACGAAACCGGAAAACTGAACCGGTTTTCTCCCGCAATGAAGGCGGCCCCGCTCGGATTGATAGTTGACTCCCACTCCCTTGACGGGATAGTGGAGGTTTCAAGATTGGCCGAAGCGGCGGGTTTTCATTCCGTTTGGGCGACGGAACTTTACAGAACGGCGTTTCAGCAGCTTGCGGCGATAGCCCCGCGCACATCAACAATCAAACTCGGCACTGCCGTCTCTCTGGCGTTTGCGAGGAGTCCCCTGATAACCGCCGTGAGCGCCATGGACGTGGACGAGGCGTCCGGCGGGCGGCTCATTTTAGGGCTCGGCTCCGGAGCCCGGCGCACAAACGAGATGTGGCACGGCCAGCCTCACGGCAAACCCGTTGCCAGAATCAGGGAGTGCGTTGACATAGTAAGGCGGGTGATTTCCGTCTCGCACACGGGGGAAGACGTGGTTTACGGGGGAGAGCATTACGACATCAATATGAAGGGTTTCAGGAGGCCGTTTGCGCCGGTCCGCCGGTCCGTCCCGGTGTTCCTCGCCGCGGTGGGGGAGAACATGGCGCGCGCGGCGGGACAGTCTGCGGACGGCTACATAGGACACATAGTCTGTTCAAGGAAATACATTGAAGAAAGTGTGCTTCCCTCCCTTCGGGACGGGCTTGCTCGGTCCGGACGGGAGCGGAGTGATTTTTGTGTCTCTTCCATATTCATTTGCGCGGTCTGCGGCGCGGACGACCTGCCGGAAGTCCGCAGAGCGGCAAAAGCAACTGTCGCGTTTTACGCCACGGTAAAGACATACTGGAAACCCTTCATTCTGCACGGCTTCACGGAGCAGATTCAGAAGATACGGGACGCCTACTTCAAAGGGGATGTTGACGGCATGGTGGAAAATGTGAGCGATGACATGCTTGAGACCTTCGCCGTTGTCGGCCCCACAGACCTGTGCAGAAAGAAAATTGAGAGTTGCGCCGACTTTCTTGACCTGCCGATCTTAAGCGCCCCCCACTACTTTCTTGACCCCGACCAGGTCGCCATGTATCAGAACAGAATAGTTGAGGCGTTTGGTTCCTGAGGCCGCCGGGTTGTTTTTTCCCGCTCCGTCAAACACTATTTTATACCGTGAAAGTTTTAATATCCGGTTCAAGCGGTCTTATCGGCTCCGCTCTTGCCGCCTCCCTTGAGGCGGACGGCCACGGCGTTGTGCGTCTCAGGCGGTCCCGCCGCGCCGGGGGGGCTTTCTTTGACGCCGCCCCCGGTGACTTTGAAGGCGCGGACGCCGCCGTGAATCTGTGCGGACTTGGAATAATGCGCAGGTGGACGGCCGCCGCAAAGAAAGAGATTGAGCGAAGCAGGGTTGAAAGCGCGGAGTTTTTCGCCGACATGTTTTCAGGTCTTTCCCGTCCGCCGAAGGTGTTTCTCTGCGCTTCCGCAACGGGGTTTTACGGAAGCAGGGGCGATGAGTTGCTCACGGAGGAAAGCGCCGCCGGGGAGGGCTTTCTTGCCGATGTCGCCCGCCGGTGGGAGGATGCGGCGGACTGCGCCGCATCTCCGGCAACAAGGGTCGCCCGCCTCCGGTTCGGGGTTGTCCTCTCAAACCGCGCCGCCATGCTCCGCGCGGCAAGGGCCGTTTTTTCCCTCGGTCTCGGCGCGAAAGCGGGAGACGGAAGCGCGTGGTTCAGTTGGATATCCCTTGCCGATGCGGTCAGGGCGATGCGGTTTTTGATTAACAACGGCGGGATTTCGGGCTCCGTGAATATCGTTTCACCTTCTCCCGTCCAAAGCGGGGATTTCTCCCGAACCGTTGGCAGCGTGCTGAAGCGCCCCGTTTTCTTTACTGTTCCGAAGCGGGTAATAAAACTCGTTCTGGGTGAAATGGGTGAAGAGATTATCCTCGGCGGCGCGAAGGTTGTTCCCCAAAAACTGATAAAGGCGGGTTTCCGCTTTGAAGATGAAGACCTTGAAACGTTTCTCCGTTCGGAGATTGGAGGCGGGCGGCGTGGGTAGGACGGACAGGCAATACACGCTTATGAGGCTTGACGAACAGACGGTCTCGCCCGACCCGTTCAAGCAGTTTTCCCTGTGGTATGAGGAAGCCGTCAAGTCCGGCGTTGACCTTCCAAATGCGTTTGCGCTTTCCACGGTTTCGGACGGCGGGAAGCCGTCTTGCAGGATGCTTCTTCTCAAAGAGGCGGACGGGCGCGGGTTTGTCTTTTACACCAATTCAATGAGCAGAAAGGGCTTGGAGATGGCGGAAAATTCGCGCGTTTCGGCGTGTTTTTTCTGGAGTGCCTTTGAGAGGCAGGTGAGAATAGAGGGCGCGGTTGGGGAGGTTTCTGAAAAGGAGGCTGATGATTATTTTGCGTCAAGGCCCCGCGCGAGTCAGTTGGGGGCGTGGGCGTCTCCGCAGGGGAGGGTTGTGAGCGACAGGGGGGAACTGGAGGAAAGTTTCAGGAGTTGCGAAGACCGTTTTAGCGGCTTGCCGCAGATTCCCCGCCCCCCGCACTGGAAGGGATACAGAATAACGCCGTCCGTGTTTGAGTTCTGGCAGGGAAGGGAAAACCGCATGCACGACAGAATTCGCCACCGTTTGGACAAAAACGGCCGCTGGATAATTGAGCGCCTTGCCCCCTGACTACAGCCCCAGCCGTTTCAGAACCGATTTCACATGAGACGCCCTGTTCAGGACGTAAAAATGTATGCCCGGCGCTCCCGCCTTGAGCAGTTCCTCCGCCTGCCGCGCGCAGACGTCCACTCCCACCCCGGCGGGGTCGCCGCCTTTGCTCTCGCACCGCTCAAGCCGTTTCATAATATCGGGCGGCACGGAACTCCCGCACATTGAGGTTATTTTCACAACCTGACGGCTTGAGAGTATGGGCATCAGTCCGGGCACAATCGGGGTTTGCACACCCGCGCCGCGCGCCATGTCCAAAAAATCAAAGTAGCGCGAGTTGTCGTAAAACAGTTGGGTGATAACGGCGTCCGCCCCCGCGCGGACTTTTTGCGCCAGATTTTCCATGTCTTTTTCCATTGATTCGGCTTCAACATGCTTTTCCGGATACCCGGCGACTGCAACGCCGAAACGCCCGCCGTTTTGTTTTTCAAATCTTCTGATGTGCTCCACAAGTTCGTTTGCGTGCCCGTATCCGCCCTCCGCCGCAACAAACTGTTTCCCGGCGGGCGGGTCGCCCCGAAGCGCGACTATATTTTCAATTCCGCGCTCTCCGAGATCCGTCAAAATCCCGTCTATTTCCGCTCCCGAAGAGCCCACGCAAGTAAGATGGCTCGCGGTCTCAACGCCCATGCTTTTAATGCGGGACGCTATCTCAAAACTGCCCTCCCGTGTCGTTCCCATCGCCCCGTAGGTAACGGAGATAAACGCCGGGCGCATCTCCGCAAGTTCCTCAAGCGTCCGCATCAGTTTGCTTTTTCCCTCCGGGGTTTTGGGAGGAAAAATTTCAAACGATATAACCGGCTTTGAGCCGTCCCTGTAAAGTTCCCCGAAGGTCATGTCCGCTCCGTTCCCCCGCCCGCGCGGGGCGCTTTGGGAATGCCGACAGCCGCCCACGCGACAACGAGCGCAAGGCATGCCATAAGCGCCGCCCTCGCGCCGGCGGCGTAGAAAACCCCGCCCGCCAGACTTCCCGCAAACGCCCCCAGAAAGGTTGAAAGGTTAAGAAACCCCGCCGCGCTTCCCCGTGATTCGCCCGGAGTCGCCTGAGTGAGAAACGCCGGAAGCAGCGGCTGAAATATGGAGTGTCCGAGAAAAAACATCGCGCCCGCGACTATCATGCCCGTTTTGCTGCCGCCGAAAGCAATGGTCGCCACTCCCGCCGCAAGCAGGGCAAACGCCGCCATGCCGGGGATGTTCATCGTTTTCCGCCTCTCCATCGCCTTGAGGAAGGGGTAGGAGAGAACCGCCGAGGGGAGAAGGACAATAAGATACGCCTTCCAAATCCGCGATATGTCGCCGCCCGCGTCCTGCCAGTTGAGCGGATAGACAAACAGAAATATGTTGAGCGCGGTGGAAAGTATGAATGCGCTTGCCATAATTTTCCGGATGTCCGCCTTGCGGAGGGCGGATAGAAGACCGACAGTTTTTCCCGTTTCCGGTTGCCCTTTTGCGCCGGGGAACAAGAGAATCGTTGTCGCCATTGCCGCCGCGCCCATTGCCGCGAGGATGTAAAAGACGGTTTCAAATCCAAGCCAAGCCGCCACTGCGGGACCTGCGGCTGTGGCGGCGATAAACGCCGCCCCGATGATAATGCCCACCGCCGCAAAAGACTGTCCGCGCACTTCGGGCCTTGTGAAGTCTCCAAGCGCGGCAATGGCGACTGAGCCGACCGCTCCGCTTCCTTGAATGGCTCTTGCCGCTATCAGTTCCCATATACTGTCCGCAAGGCCGCACGCAACGCTGCCCGCGCAAAAGAGGACAAGCCCGGCGATGATGACGGGTTTTCTGCCGAAGCGGTCGCTTGCCCGCCCGAAGGGGATTTGTAATACGGCTTGAGTGAGCGCGTATATGCCGAAGGCAATGCCCGCGAGGAAGTGGGATGAGCCCGGATAGAGCAGGGCGTAGGAACTGAAAACGGGCAGGATTAGGAAGATGCCCAAAAGCCGGGCGGCGAGTATTGTTCCGATTATTCCGGTTGCTCTGATTTCGGTGGGGTTCATTGTGGGTGGTTGCGCCTCTTGAGGGGTTAGTTTATCACGGAAACCGGAGGCGGTTTCGCCGCCCATTTGCGGCGGTCAGTCCGTGTTTGTCTGTATCCGTCCGTGTTCGGGGGCGGCAGAGCCGCCTACCTGTCATTCCGTGCTGCGACAAGGAATCCAGAGGGGGTGGGGTTTGACACTACACAGGCACGGAGATACATTGCTGAAATGATGCGGAAGGCAACTGAAACACACAAGACGACAGTTTATCTTGAGGAGAAGGTCGCCCGCGCGGTTCGCAAGAAGGCGACCGGGACTGACACTTCCGTTTCATCCCTCGTAAATCAGGCGCTTAAACTTTCTCTTGCGGAAGATGCGGAAGACTATGCGGACATTGAAAAACGCAAAAGCGAGCCGGATATTCCGTTTGATGAAGTTGTGGCGAGACTGAAGAAAAGTGGGAAGATATAAACTCTCCTTCAAGCCGTCTGCAGAAAAGGAGTTGCTTTCAGTCGGCGACAAGAGAACCAGACAGCAAATCATAAGCAAAATTGCGCTTCTTTCCGGCAATCCAAGAATGGCGGGAGTGGAAAAGATGGCGGGCGGCGGAAAGGGTGTGAAAAATTACAGAATAAGACAGGGCGATTACAGGATTATCTATTCAATAGATGACAGGGAAGACACAATCAGAATAATCAAGATTGGACACAGAAAAGAAGTGTATAGGTGAGAGTTGGGTTGAATAGAGAGTCTCTTCCGAAAGAGAGATGTCTTTGCCCGTCATTCCGTGCTACGACACGGAATCCAGAGGGGTGGGGCGGGGTTTGCAGTCCGGTTGTAGGGGGTATCATTCCATTATTCTGACTACGAAACGCAAATCTTGTAAGTTGCCTGATGGTTCTCCGAAGGTGGCAAAGCCGGAGGACGGTCTTCTTATGGGAGACGCTCTTGCAATGATATGGGGAGAGGTCGGCTTAACTGATGATGAATTCACCGCATTGAAACAGGAGATCGCAAAGAACAAAAAACTTGCTGAGCCGATGAGGTTTGAATGATTCTCCGGCGGACAATCACAAAAAGCGGTTCTCGCCGTTTCCGTTAAGCGAAAGCAGTTCGGGAACTGTGCGTATCAAGGAGTATCAACCGTCTTCCCTGTTAACCACAAACCCTTTCTCCGCATTTCCCTCATCCGTAACCGGGGAAACTACGTTGCCAAGTATCTTAATTCTGCCTTTGCCTCTGCCGAAGAAGGGACCCTTGCTTTCTTGCCCCGCCCGAAACGGAACTAACTTTGACACAGGTTTGCCATTTTTGGTTATCACGCCTTCTTCACTCCTTTCTGCTGTTTCACTATACATTTTGACTATGGTCGTGTCTATGGTCATCTTCCGCTATTGTTTGCCTCCCGTCATTCCGTGCTGCGGCACGGATCCAGAAAGAAACTTGACAACCTCATTGTGAGTGTGTAAAGTGCGAGGTTAATCTTTTGTCGGCTACTGTTGTGTGGCAGGTAAAAGTGAATAAAGACGGAGAGGGCGTCGGGGAAGCCTCGCCTCTCCTTTAATAAGGAGGTATAAAATTTATGGAAAATGAAAGGATTGTGGATTGAAAATAGACATCCGCATCATCAACATCAACATTCAAGTTGGCGAAGTAGAAAAGCCAACAAAATGGCAGAAAGTCATTAAAACTATGAAAGAAGCCATTAAAGCAATTTTGCAAATAATAGACATCTTTATGGGAGTATAAAGGTGATGAAAAAAGCCCTGCCACTCGGCGGGGCTTTTTGTTGGGCGAGAACCAACATCCAGATTGGTAGAACCCCTTTAAGGTTTCAGCAACTCCGCGATTTTGTGAAAATCAGGATGGTTTTTTGCTCCGCTTTCGTACCACAAGTCAAAAGCTGTCCGGTTCCAATTATCTTTTGCTTCTGTATTAGCCCCCGCTCTTAGCAATTCCTTTGTTGCTTTGGTTTGCCCGTTGACCGTTGCCCACATTAGGGCCGTCCGGCCATATACGGAATCCCTTGTCTCTGTACCCACCCCCGTTTTCAACAACTCCCTTATTACTTCAGTCTGCCCTTCCATCGCTGCCTTCATCAGAGCCGTCTTGCCGCCATTATGCCTTGCGTCGACATCCGCTCCCGCTTTCAGCAACACTCTTATTGCTTCGGTATATCCGTTGCCCGCTGCTACTATAAGAGCCGTTCCGTCTCCATTACTGCCTCTTGCCTCTATGTTCGCTCCTGCATTCAGCAATTCCCTTATTGCTTTGATACGTCCGTTGCCCGCTGCATGCATCAGAGGTGTCCAGCCCGGACTACCCCATCCTTCGCTTATAAAACGGCCTTCATCACCCCTTGCCTCTATATCCGCCCCCGCTTTTAGCAACACTCTTATTGCTTCGGTATTTCCATTTTCCGCCGCCCTCATCAGAGATGTATCGCCATCATTCTCCCTTGCGTTTACGTCCGCTCCCGCTTTTAGCAATTCTCTTATTGCTTCGGTATTTCCGTTTTCTGCCGCCCTTATCAGAGCCCTATCGTCACTTACGTCCGCTCCCGCTTTTAGCAATTCTCTTATTGCTTCAGTATTTCCGTTTTCCGTTGCACATATTAAAGCCGTCTTGCTGACATAGTTACTTGCGTTTACATCCGCTCCCGCTTTCAGCAGCAACCTTATTGCTTCGGTATGCCCCTTACCTGCCGCCGCCATCAGAGGCGTAAGAGACCGCAGTTTATATTCATCCCTTGCTTCTATATCTGCACCTGCTTTCAGTAACACTTGTATTGCTTCCGTTTGTCCTCTATTCGCTGCCAACATCAAGGGTGTCCAGCCTTCATTATCCCATGCCTCTATATCTGCTCCCACTTTCAACAGTTCCCTTATTACTTCGGTATGTCCGTTGCCCGCTGCCACCATCAGAGGTGTCCTGCCTTTATTATCCAATGCTCCTATATCTACTCCCGCTTTCAGCAACTTGCGGATCATCTTTACGGTTTCTTTTCCAAAGGTCATACGCCATCTGGCCTTTGTTATTTTTTGCATTTACATCCGCGCTTGCATTCAGCAATTCCCTTATTGCTTCGGTCTGCTCCCAACCCGTTGCCTCCATCAGGGCTGTCACACCGTCATTATTCATTGCGTTTACATCCGCCCCCGCTTCTAGCAAATCCCCTATTGCCTCAGTGTCTCCTAAACCCGCCGCGTCCATCAGAGCCGTCCCGCCGTGATTATCCCTTGCATTTACATCCGCTCCCGCTTTCAGTAATTCCCTTATTGCTTCGGTATCTCCGTGGCGCACCGCCTCCATCAGGGCTGTACTGCCGTAATTATCCTTTGCGTTTACATCCGCTCCCTCTTTCAGCAATTCGCGTATTGTTTCGATGTCGCCTTCGCTTGTTGCCTCCATCAGGACCGTTATGTCATCTTCATTTACTCTTTCCATTTCTCAACTCCTCCCGTCATTGTCTCACTGAACAGCAAGCATTCTAAAGACAGCCCCCCGTTTCTGCAACGAAACACCTCCCCACCCCCTCTGGATTCCGTGTCGTAGCACGGAATGACAGAAATCCCCCACTCATCCCTGTTGCTTTCCCAGACCCGTTGACTTATCATAACTTCAGGGCTTTCCCCTCTCTGCGACCTTTGCTTCATGAACCGCTTATGGGCTGAAATTGACTTGAACGCGCTGAAAAACAATGTGAACACGGCGGCGCGGACAGTTGGAAACAATGTTGGAATTTTAGCGGTGGTCAAAGCCGACGCCTACGGGCACGGCGCGGTCACGATTTCCCGCGCCCTTGAGAAAATGCCGCCAGTCAAAATGCTGGGCGTCTCTTCCGTTGAAGAGGGCTTTGAGTTAAGGGAATCCGGCGTTTCCGCTCCCATTCTGGTTATGGGGGTCGCCCCCGAAGGCATGGCGGCGGACGCCGCGCGCGCGGGCCTCACTTTTTCAGTTTTTACCGAAGAATGCGTCAGCCGCCTTTCCTCAGCCGCCGCAGAGACCGGAAAACAGGTCTCCTTCCACCTGAAAGTTGACACCGGAATGGGGCGTCTCGGCGCGGAGCCGGAGAATGTGGCGGCCATTATGGAAAAGGCGCGGGCCGCCAAAAACCTGCATTTTGAAGGCGTGTTCACCCACCTTGCCGACTCTTCGGGACCCGCCGAACGGACTTTAACACAGGTGGAGCGTTTTGAATCGGCGGTTTCCGAACTCGCCCGCGCGGGAATGCCGCCCCGCCTCAGGCATATTGCAAACAGCGCGGCGGTTCAGCGGTTTCCCGGGTCTTTCGGCAACATGGTGAGACCCGGAATTATGCTTTACGGCTCATCGTTTGACCCGTCCGGCCTTGCTCCGGTTATGAAAGTTAAAACCTCCATTGTCAGAATAAGAAAAATGCCCGCCGGAATGCCGGTGGGATACGGCGGGACTTTTGTGACCAAAAGGCCGACCCTTCTGGCGACCGTTCCCGTGGGATACAAGGACGGATATTTCAGAGCGCTTTCCGGTCGCGCAAAGGTTTCGGTGGGCGGGGCGGCGGCCCCCGTGGTGGGCGAGGTGTGCATGGACTTTACAACGATTGACATAACGGACGCCGGGGAAGTGAAGGCGGGAGACGAGGCGGTTCTGTTCGGAGACGGCGTTGTGAGCGCCGGAGATGTGGCGGGCTGGGCGCGGACTATTCCCTACGAGGTAATGACCGTTGCCGGAGGCATGGCCCGCAAGAAGGCGCCGGAGTCGTTATGAAAGCGGCGGCAAGAGCGCTGCTTGCGGGCGCGTTGTTTTTTTTGTGCCTTGCCGGGGCGCATCCCGCGCGGGCTTTTATCTTTCACGGTCAGGAGGGTTTTGACAGCGCATACTCCTTCGGCCCGTTTCTCAAAAGTGATGACGAGTTCGGCGTCAGGCCCCTTTTCTATGTGAAAAAAGACCCGAAGACGGAGACGGTTGAGACGGACATTCTGTATCCGTTTTTCCATTACAAAAGAGCCCGGCAGGGCTACAGGGCGGGGTTTTTGTTTAACGCAATCTCATTCGGCAGAGGGCCCGAAGCCCGCTCGGAGGGCCCGGAGACCGATTTCAGACTTTATCCCCTGATATTTTACCGCTCCTCGCTCCTTCCCAAGCGGCGGGTGTTTGCGGTTGCCCCTTTTTACGGGAATTTCGGAAACTCAACAAAGTTTTACATGCTTCCCCTTTACTTCCGCACCGAATCGGAACGCGGCTCTGCCACAAACATAATGTGGCCGATTCTCGCTTTTTATTCGGGAGACCGGGAGGGCTTCCGCCTGTGGCCGCTTTTCGGCTCTCACCGTCAGGGAGACTCTCACACGCGTTTTGCCCTGTGGCCGTTTTATTTTGAGCAGAAAAAAGGAAGCGGGCCCTCATACAGGTTTTTCAAGTCACTGTTTCCCTTTTACTACAGGTTTGACTACGGAACGCAGTCGCACAGGATATTTTTGTGGCCGCTTTTTCAGAAAAGCGTTGACCCAGCGACAAACCTGAGGTCGTGGCACATGCCGTGGCCCCTTGTAAATTTCAAACGGAGCGATGAGGGCAAAAGGATCAGGTTTTTTCCGTTTTTCGGAACATCCGAAATATACGGGGTGAAAAAGGCGCGGTTTTTTCTCTGGCCCCTTTACGGCTCGTCAAGGGCGAAACTGGAAACATACGAATACAAGCAGGACAGGGTTCTGCTCGCTCTGAAAATACGGCGCAAAAAACCGTTTGGCGGCACACCGGACCCGGCGTTGCGGATTGATTTCTGGCCCGTTTTTTCCTATGCGAAGGACGGGGCCGGAAACTCCCACTTCCACATGTTTTCGCCGCTTGAATCCGTCATGGGGGAAAGCCGGAAGATATACAGAAACTACGCTTTTCTGTGGAGGGTGTTTGAGACGCGCCGCGCGCCCGGGCGGTTTTCGGTTTCCGCCCTGTTCGGAGCGGTCGGTTACAGAAGGTCGTGCGGGGAAAAGTCGTTTTATATCGTGCCGAAAATGTTCGGTTATTCCTCGGACGCCGAAGGGCGGAGAATAAGATTTCTGTTTATTCCTGTTAAAATCGGGGGGCCGGTGGAAGACGCCGGGAGTTGCGTGGCATGATAACGGGAATCGCAGAACGTTTTGCATCCTTCACGGGAGGGGCGCTTAAGATCTTTATTGAGTCCGTTTACTGGTGCAAGGATGCGGGGGCAAACCGCGACAAAATTTTCCGCCAGATATCAATCATCGGCGCGGACACGCTGCTTGTCGCCGCCGCGATAGGGTTTTCCGGCGGGGCTGTTCTCGCCCTTCAGACCGGCCCCCTGCTTGCGGACTTCGGAATTCAGGAGACGCTCGGCGGGCTAATCGGGATAGCGGTTTCAAGGGAGATAGGCCCCGTGATGTGCTCAATACTGGTGGCCGGGCGGCTGGGCTCCGCCATAACGGCGGAGATAGCGTCCATGAGGGTTTACGACGAGATTGACGCGCTTGTAACGATGAAGATAGACCCCGTCAAGTTTCTTGTAATGCCGCGCCTGATAGCGTTTGTCATTTCCATGCCGGTGCTTGTGCTTTTCATAATCGTTACCGGCTGGGCGGGCGGCGCCATAGTGGGGGCGACCAATCCGGCAATATCGCTTTCGTCCGCCACATACTTCAACAATCTCGGAGATTTTGTAACCTTCTCAACCGTTTTGAACGGCGTTATAAAGGCGCTTGTGTTCGGCGTCATAACACTGATGATATGTTGCAAGATCGGCCTTGAGACAAGCGGGGGGCCGAGGCAAATCGGTGTTTCCGTAACACGCGCGGTTGTTTCCTCAATCGTTATGATACTCGTGTGCGACTACTTCATTTCAAAAATCCTGCTGGTTTTCGGGATAGTTTAACGATGGAAAAAACAAACCTTGAAATTCTGCTTTCCCGCCTTAACGGCCGCCCCGTGCCGCTTGAGGTGAGGAATTTGAAAAAATCGTTCGGCTCCCGCGAGGTTCTCAGAGGCGTCAACCTGAAGGCGGAGCCCGGAGAGGTGATGGTGCTTATAGGCGGAAGCGGCTCGGGCAAAACGGTTCTCCTCCGCCACATGGCGGGGCTTGAGGAAGCCGATGAGGGGGAGGTTCTGGTTGACTCCCTTTCCGTCTCCGAAACAACGGCGAGGGTTTCCCTTGTTTTTCAGTCATCCGCGCTTTTCAACTCAATGACCGTTGCGGAAAATGTTGAACTGTTTGCGAGGGAGCACGGCCTTGTAAAAGACGAGGCGGAGCTGGCGGAGGTGTCCGAAGCGGCTCTCTCCGTTGTGGGAATTCAGGGCAGGGGCTCCGCGCTTCCCTCCGAACTCAGCGGCGGAATGAAAAGGCGGGTCGCCATAGCGCGGGCGCTTCTCACAAATCCCGACCTTCTGCTTTACGACGAGCCGACAACGGGGCTTGACCCGGCGACAAAAAAGTCGGTTGAGGAAATAATTCTCACCATAAGGGACAAGGTCGGAATAACGCAGCTGGTTGTTACCCATGACATACAACTTGCTTTTTCCATTGCCGGAAGGTTATCTATTATGCACGGCGGGCGCATAGCGGAGACGGGAACGCCCGAAGAGGTTTCATCCGGCGCCAGCCCGCTTGTGAGCCGGTTTCTCAGAGGAGACCGGGTGGAGGAAGGTTGAGAGACAACAGAAAAAGAGACTTGAAGATCGGGGCGTTTTTCCTCGCGGGGGTTGTTGCCGTTCTTGTCGTGCTTGAGTTTGCCGGGTCGCTGCCGTTTCTTTCGGACTACAGGCAACTGGGCATATACTTTGATTCCGCCCCCGGCCTTGAGAGAGGCGCGTTTGTCAAAATGGAAGGCGTCCGGGTGGGGAATGTTACAGATATAGGATTTTCCGAGGACGGCTCAAAAATCAAAGTTTCCGCGCGGGTTCAAAAGGATATTCCCCTGACTGAAAACACCGAGGCGACCATACGGCTCGGCAGTTTACTCGGAACCGGCTACATCAACCTTTCCCTTGATTCCTCCGGCGGAGAGCCGCTTCCTCCCGACGCGGCCCTGCAAGGCAGTTCTCCTCACGATTTTGACAAAATAATCCAAAGCGCGGGGAAGTTTCTCAGTTCCGCGTCTGACGCCGCCGCCCGGCTTGATTCCATACTCACCAAGGTTGACGAGGGGCGCGGCTCAATCGGGAAACTGGTCAATGATGAAGACCTCTATGATGCCGCAAAGGACACCATCATCAAAGCCAACACAAGTCTGGACACCATTGAAGACCTTGCGCCCGTAAGTTTCATTGCCACCGTTATCGGGGTGGCGGGCACCTTCTACTGATTTCCCGCGCGTGCGCGCGGCTTCGCCGTGGTTGTGATGAAGAGGGTATGCACACATCCCACCGTTAATCGGGACTATCATATAGAGGAGAAATTTGAGGCCGGTCTTGTGCTGACGGGCCCGGAGGTCAAATCCCTGCGGGCGGGCAAGGCGAGCATAAAGGAAAGCTACGCCATTGCGCGCGCCGGAGAGGTGGTTCTTGTGGGCAGTTACATCGCCCCCTACGAGGCGGCGTCCGCGCTTGAACAAGACCCCGGCCGCTCAAGAAAACTGCTTCTTAAAAAGCGCGAGATAAACAAACTCATCGGGAAAACTCAAATGAAGGGATACACTCTCGTTCCGACCGCCATATATTTCAGGGGCGGTTTTGCGAAGGCGGAGATTGCGCTTGTGAAGGGGAAAAAACTCTACGACAAGCGCGGCGACATAAAGAGGCGCGAGGCGGACAGGGAGATGGAGAGGGCGATGAAGCGGGGGGCAAGAAGGCGGTAACGCAACGTTCTTCTTGAAATATCCGCCGCATCTGTTATTATCCGTTTCCCGACAGGGGGCGAACTGGCTTCGACGTATTTGAAGACAGCTCATGCCGCATGCCGAGCCGGGCTAACTCGTTAAACTGACCCGTCGCTTATTAAACGGCGAACCAATTAACGCACTTGCGGCCTGATTAACGCCGCAACGCTTCACAGGGCAGCGCCTGCGGGCTTTGTGAGGCGGCATTCAGCAGGCTCTGCCGCCCGCGTCGCCCGGCGCGCGAACGGCGAGAAAACAGTCGGGACAGCGGAAAAAGCGTTTGCCCGTCGGCAACTTTTTTCGTTAAACAACGGCGGGACAAGCATGTAGAAGCTGGGCGGGTCTCTTTTGCGGACGCGGGTTCAATTCCCGCCGCCTCCACCACTGTTTCAGGGAAAACCTTTTGAAATTAAATGAAATCGTAATAGCAACCGGCAACGAAGGGAAAGCGCGTGAATTCGGCGCCATGTTTGGCGGCCTCTTCAAAAAAGTCTCCTTTCTCGGTGAATTTCCCTCCGTTGTTATGCCGGAGGAAACGGGGGCAACGTTTGCGGAAAACTCGCGCATCAAGGCGCGGGCAGTTTTTGAGGCAATAGGGACAAAGCCGGGCAGGGCGGTTCTCGCGGATGATTCCGGGCTTGAGGTGGACGGGCTGGGCGGCAGGCCGGGCGTCCGCTCCGCGCGCTATGCGGGAGAAAATGCGACAGACCGGGAAAATACCGATAAGTTAATGTCCGAGATTATTGGAGTGAAAGACAGAAGAGCGCGTTTTGTATGCCACCTGACCATGGCGCTTCCCGACGGCGGCGAACTCACCGCCGAAGGGCGGTGCGAAGGTGAAATTACCACCGATGAAAGAGGGGAGGGCGGCTTTGGTTATGACCCTGTCTTTTTCCTTCCCGGTCTCGGCAGGACAATGGCCGAACTCCGCCCGGAACATAAAAACAGTATCAGCCACAGAGGCAAGGCTGCGCGGGAGATAGCGGCGCAAGTGCGCGCGCTTGCAAAATGAACCGGGCGCGAAACAAACGGCAGGCCAGGTCCGTCAAGTATGTGTTTGTTACCGGCGGCGTCATGTCGTCTCTCGGCAAGGGGATAGCGGCGGCGTCTCTGGGGCTTCTGCTTGAAAGCAGGGGGCTTTCCATCGCCGTGCAGAAACTTGACCCGTATATCAATGTTGATCCGGGAACTATGAACCCTTATGAGCACGGGGAGGTTTTCGTTACCGATGACGGCGCCGAGACCGACCTTGACCTCGGACACTACCAGAGGTTCACCAAGGCCGTTCTCACGCGGGCGAGCAACTTCACATCGGGAACCGTTTACGATTCGGTTATCAGCAAGGAGAGAGAGGGCAAATTTCTCGGCAAGACCGTTCAGGTGATTCCGCACATAACGGACGAGATAAAGTCCAGAATCAAGGCGCTCGGAGAGAGCGGCAGTGATGTGGTGATAGTTGAGATAGGCGGCACAGTGGGAGACATTGAGAGCCTTCCCTTCCTTGAGGCGGTTCGCCAGATAAGGTCGGAAGTGGGAAGGGAAAACTGCATATTCATTCACCTGACTTACGTTCCCTATGCGTCCGCCGCGGGAGAGTTCAAGACAAAGCCCACCCAGCACAGCGTCAAGGAGATGCTGAAGATAGGAATTCAGCCCGACCTGCTTATCTGCCGCACCCGGAGCCTGATACCGGACAATGTTAAGGAGCGGATAGCGCTTTTCTGCAATGTGGAAACCGCTTCGGTCATATCGGGCAGGGACGCGGATTCCATATACGAGGTCCCGCTCATCCTTCACAACGAGGGGCTTGACGAAATGGTGGTTTCCCACCTGAACATCTGGACGGGAAAGCCCAACCTGTCGCGCTGGCGCAAGATGTTTGAGAGTATTAACCGGGCGCGGACAACCGTTACCATAGCGGTTGTGGGGAAATACGTGGGGCACAGCGATGCGTATAAAAGCCTCCACGAGGCGCTTGTTCACGCCGCGATGGCAAACCGCTGCAAGGCGGACATAAGGTATGTTGATTCCGAAAACATCAAAAGCGAGGATTCCGCGCTCCTCAAAGGCGCGGACGGTGTTCTGATTCCGGGCGGTTTCGGAGAAAGGGGTTGTGAAGGCAAGATAAAGGCGGCGGCGCGGGCGAGGAAGAGGGGGATACCGTTTTTCGGAATATGTCTTGGAATGCAGATGGCGGTTGTGGAGTTCGCGCGAAATGTGTGCGGGATGAAAAAGGCAAACACGGGAGAGTTTGCCCCAGATTCCCCGCACCTTGTGATTGACTTTATGGAGGAGCAGAAAAACATCAAAAAGATGGGCGGCACCATGAGGGTCGGCGCTTATCCGTGCGTTGTCTCCTCCGGCACATTTGCGCGCAAGGCATACGGCAAGGCGCGAATATCGGAACGGCACAGGCACCGGCTTGAGTTCAACAACAATTATGAGGAGCGGCTTGTTTCCGCCGGTCTGATAATCAGCGGCCGCTCGCCGGATTCCTCTCTGGTTGAGATTGTGGAAGTGGCCGGCCACCCGTGGTTTGTGGGTTGCCAGTTTCATCCCGAATTCCTTTCCACGCCGCTTTCACCTCATCCCTTGTTCCGTGATTTCATAGCGGCGGCTTTGAAGTCCGGCAAATCCAAATGAGATTTGTTTTTCCCTTCCAAAACCGGAACAGACCTGAGTTTTTGACTTGACGCCTCAAAACAGGGATAAACTTCCCGCTTTGAGTTCAACTCCGGACAAAACACCCGCTTCCGGCGAAATTGTAATTTTCAGGAAAAGACAGGAGCCCTCCTGCGGCGTCTTTCTCTCATCCTCCGCCGGAAAGCTGACGGTGGTCTCCGAAGAGGGGAAACAACTCTCCTTCCCTGAGGAAAAAGTCGCCTTCCTTACCGGAATCAAGGTTAAAGACGGCCTCTCTCCGCGCGAGATGACAATGGAGATGAGGAAACTCAGAAAAAGCCTTGAAAAGGCAAGGGGGGATTTTGACCTGAAACCCCTCTGGCTTGAATTGGACGGGCAGGGCGCGGTAAGTTTTGAATACGCAGCCCACTGTTTCCCCGGCGCCCTGTCTCCCGAAGAGACATTGAAACTTTTCTGGGCGGTTGACAAAGACGCCGTTTACTTCCGCAGACAGTCGGGCGGCTACGTTCCCCTGCCCCCCGAAGATGTTGAGAAGACTCTTGCGCGGCTGAAAAGACACGCTGAAAAAGAACAGCAGCAGCAGTACGCCGTCCGGTGGATAAAGTCCGTTCAGGACGGCGAACCGACTGAACCCGGCGGCTTTGACCGCGCCGCGTGCGTGGCCGCCCTCATGGCGTATATTGAAAATGCGGAACACCTTCCTGCCTTCAAGGACGCGCGCGCCATACTGACGAAAACCGGCCTGAGCGACCCCGCCCTGGCCGTCCGGTTTCTCATTGAAACCGGAGACCTGCCCGAAGGCTCGGACCCGGCGATAATAAAGGCGGGCATTGACAAAGGATTCAGTTCCGAAGCCATGGAGCAGGCGGCGCGGTTGCTCTCCGGAGATGTCAATTTCGGGGACCTTGAAGACCTTACGGGCCTTGAGGCGTTTTCCGTTGATGACGAGACCACCGAAGACATAGATGACGCCATTTCCGTTGAACTGACCGGCGCGGGCGCGCGGGTGGGAGTCCACATAGCCAATGTCGCGCTGTGTATAAAGCCGGAAAGCCCGCTTGACCGCGCCGCAGTGGAGACCGCCGAGACCGTGTATCTGCCCGAACGCCGGGCGGACATCTTTCCCCCCGAACTTATAAAGGGGCGGCTCAGCCTCGCCGGGGGCGAGCCGCGCGCGGCGCTTTCTCTCCTGATGGACTTTGACGAAGAGGCGCGCGAGGTGAAGAGTTTCCGCTTTGTCTCATCAAAGATAGTGGTGAGGAAAAACCTCTCTTATGCGGAGGCGGACGCCATGATTGAATCCTCTCCGGAGTGGGGGCGTCTGGCGCGAATATGCGCGAACCTGAAGGAGGCGAGAGAAAAACGGGGGGCGGTTTCAGTTCAGATTCCCGGCCTTGTTATAAAGGCTGACGCAGAAGGCGGATTGAAAGTCGCACACGAAGATGAGCCCGGAGCCGCGCACGGAATTGTTTCCGAAATGATGATAACCGCCAACGCGATTTGCGCCTCCTTTCTCAAAGACAGGGGGACTGCCGCAATTTTTCGCTTGCAACTCTCAAAGGTTTCGCCCGAAGCGCGCGCGCTTGACCGCGCAGACCCTCTTTTCCCCGCGCGGGTGGGACGCCTGATGAAGCCGTCAAAAATAGACACCGCGCCCGGCGCCCACCGCGCTCTTGGAGTTGACTGCTACGCGCAGGCGACCTCGCCCATAAGAAGATACAGAGACCTTGTGGTGCAGAGGCAGATTTTAGCCGAGATAACGGGAAGCCCCGCGCTGGGCGAGCAGGCAGTGCTTGACCTTATCACGCGGACGGACGAGCCTATCGCCCGCAGAAGGACCGCCCAGAGAAGCAGAAGAAGGTTCTGGTTGCTTGAGCATTTCAGGCGTTTGGGCTCCGATGTGCGCTTCCGCGCCATAGTCTCGCGCATCTGGGATGGCAGGGTTTTCGCGTATTTGCCCGACTATTTGACGGAGTTTTCCATCGGGGTTGACACGGGAAACCTCAAAGAGGGGCAGGAAGTAACCCTTGCCGTCCGCCATCTTGACCCCGTGAGGCGCAAACTGAAACTGAAAGCGGTGTAGTTTTTTCAGGGTTTCTTCCCCAGCGATTTCAAAATCTCGTCAACGCTGGTGTATTTGACCCTCGGACGCCCCCGGCTTTTGCCGGTTTCTTTTTCCTCTTCGTCTATTTTTTTCCATTCCCGGTAACTCACATGCTCGGGCTTTCTCCGCTCAAGCAGTTTGGTTATGAACTCTTCGGGTTTGTCGGGGCGCAGGTGCGAGCCCGCCGCGAAATCCTCAAGCATGCTGTCAACCGTTTCCGCCGAATCGGTCTTGTTTGTGCCGATGACCCCGGACGCCCCCCTTTTTATCCAGCCCGCCGTGTAAAGACCCGTTTGCGCGCGTCCGCCGGGTTTGTCAAGCACTCTGCCTGCGGAGTTTGGAATCACTCCGGCCTTTTCGTCAAACGGAACATCCCTGAGAGCCACGCCCCTGTAGCCGATGGAGCGAAACACAATGCCCGCCTCAAGTGTTTCCGTTCCGCCGCCGGAGACGGCCCTTATGCTTCCGTCATCACTCGCCGCAAGTTTGTTCTTCTCAAAAGTTACCGAACAGACGCGCCCGTCCGCCCCGTCGTTAATGCCCGCCGGTGAAAGCAGAAACCGGATATGCAGTTTTTTCTTTTTGCCGGTCGCCGCCCCTGAAAGACTTTTCAGGATTTCAATCTTCTTCCGGGTCGCCGCGCTGGGGTTGTTCTCAAGAAACTCAAGCGTCAAATCGTCAAGTTCCGTCTCTTCGGGGCGCGTCAGGGCATCGGCCTGTTCAAGATTGCAAAGCTCCTTCAGTTCGGGATTGGTAAACGCCGCCTGAGCGGGACCCCGCCTTCCGACCATGAACACCTCCCTGATGTTGCTGCGGGAGAGTTTCTCCACGGCGTAGTCCGCCATGTCGGTCTTTGCCAGTTCTTCGGGCGACAGGCAGAGAATCCTCGCCACGTCCACCGCCACATTGCCAATGCCGATGATTACGGCGCGCTCGCGCGACATATCAAAATCAAGGTCTGATTTGTAGGGGTGTCCGTTATACCACGCGACAAACTCGGTTGCGGTGTGGCTTCCGGGCATGTCCTCGCCGGGGATTGCAATTCTTTTGTCGGTCTGCGCTCCGGTCGCAAAAACTATCTGGTGATAGCGGCTTTTAAGGTCTTCCAGAAACAGGTCTTTGCCAAACTCCACAAACCCGAAGAAGCGGAAGTCCGGACTTTCCGCTATTTTGTCGTAGATTCTTGAGACAGATTTGATTTTCTGGTGGTCGGGGGCGACTCCGTGCCTCACAAGACCGTGCGGCGTGGGAAGCAGGTCAAACATGTCCACCGCCACGCCCGGGCTTTTTTTGAGAAGCCTGTCCGCCGTGTAGAAGCCCGCCGGCCCGGAGCCTATGACGGCCGCGCGAAGTCTGCCTTCCGGAGTGCTCATGGCCGCCTGAAACCGCCTCCGCGCCGTTTTGCCTGTATAATGAGGCGGAGATTTATATGCCGCGCGCTGTGGACAGAGAACACCTTCACCTGAAAATAGTTCAGGAAATAAGCGATTTTGTAAACAAATCCACGGGACTGGACACCATCCTCAAGGGCGTGGTCAGCAAAATAAGCGAGTCTCTCCATTTCGGAATCGTGTCAATATACATCACCGACAGGGAGAGTGGAAACCTCCGCCTTATGGCAAGCACCGCCCTTGCGGACAAACCGGCGGCGAATGTTACTTTGCCCGCAGGCGAGGGCATTGCGGGAATGATATTTCAGACCATGCGCCCGTTTGTGTCAATGAACGTGTCCGGCCATCCGCAATACAGGCCGGTTTCAGACATCGCCGAAGAGGAAAAATACGACTGCTATCTGGGCGTGCCCATAGTTCTCAACAACCGCCCCGTGGGCGTCCTTGTGGGGCAGACCAGCGAGAAAAGGCACATCACACCGGCGGAGCAGACGCTGTTTGAGATAATTTCCTCGCGTCTTGCGGGGCTACTTGAGGTGGCCGACACGCTTGACCGCCTTCACACGCCGTCCATTCTGGAGCACAGAACCAGAACCTACCAGGGCACGGGCGCGTCTCCGGGGGTGGCGGTCGGGAAGGTTTTTCTCGTCAGGGGGCTTTTCGGGCGCGCCGGGGTCGCGGCGTCTCCGCCGCGCCCGCCGGAGGAGGAAAGAAAGCGCCTGCTTGAGGCGTTTTCCAGAGTTCAAAAGGATATGAAAGACTTCATATCAGTCCTCGGCAAGGACAATGTTCTTTCCAAAAGCGACATTGAAATTTTTGAGGCGCACCACATGCTTCTTTCAAGCGAGAGCCCGGACTCGGTTCGCGGGGTGCTTCTCGCCCGGCTGGAAAGCGGCGGCGTCTCCGCCGAAACGGCGGTGGTTCAGGGCATTGAGTCCATAGCGGCAAGGTTTGAGCACCATCCCGACCGCTATGTGCGTGAAAAAGCGCAGGACTTCAGGGACATAGGCGAAAAACTGCTGCACGAACTGCTCGGGCTTCAAGCCGGGGGCGGCGAGGTTGCCGAAGACCCGGAGGGCTCCACCGTGCTGGTCGCTCAGGACATAGGCCCCTCGTTTGTCTCCATGCTCGGCAAAAAACGGGTTTCGGGCGTGATAACGGAACGCGGCGGACAAACATCCCATGCGGTCATCATAGCCAAATCGCTCGGCATTCCGGTGGTTATAAGCATAGACAACATTTGCGACCTTGTGTCATCGGGCGACAGTGTAATCGTTGACGGGCGGACGGGGTTTGTTTTTGTCAATCCGGACGAAACCCTGATACGCGAGTATGAGAGCAGCGGCAAGAGAATTGAGGAGATTCGCCACCTGTTTGAGACCGATGAAACCGCCGGGCGCAACCCCGTCGGGGTCTCCGTCACGGCGAACATAGGTTTTCCTGATGATGTGGAAACCGCCGCGGCTCAGGGCGTTGAGGATGTGGGGCTGTTCAGGACGGAGTTTGCATTCACCCGTTTTGAAAAGCCGCCCGGCGTTGACGAGCAGACGGCAATATACTGCGACATATCGGAGCATTTTCGCGGCTGCGTAACGGTCAGAACCCTTGATATGGGCGCGGACAAGATTCTGCCGTATTTCAACATACCGGAGGAGGAAAACCCGCTTCTGGGGCTCAGGGCGATACGGTTTTCAATGGAGTATCTTGACCTGTTCAGGGAGCAGATACGGTCCATACTGCTTGCCGCCTCGCGCGGCGCGCGGCTGAGAATTCTCCTTCCCATGGTCTCCAATATCTGGGAGGTTGAGACCGCGCGGCAGATAATGGATGACATTGCCGCCGGTATGGGGCTCAAAGACATTCCGCAACTGGGCGTAATGCTTGAAGTTCCCGCGCTTGTGCCGCTGATTGACGAATACTCGGAGATAGTTGATTTCATATCGGTGGGCACAAACGACCTTGTGCAGTATTTGCTTGCGGTGGACAGAAACTCAACGGCGGTGGGGCATCTTTACACATCTTTTCATCCGGCGGTTCTTCGCGTTCTGGACTCCATACGCAAAAGCGCGGACAAAAACGATCTTGAGGTTTCCATCTGCGGCGAAATGGCCGGTTCTCCAAAGGGGGCGCTACTTATCTTTGCCCTCGGATACAGGAACATCAGCGTTTCTCCCCACAGGATTCCGGTGGTCAAATTCATATTAAACCGCGTCTCCCGCGCCGCGCTTTCGGATTTGCGGAAACAACTTATGGTTTGCAGGAATGAGGCGGACATTGAGCGGCTTCTCGCCGACCATCTTGAGGAGATGGACCCGGCACTTATGGAAGTGGGTTGAGGGTTCGTTTCTTGATAACGAGCCGGTTTATTGTTAAACTGACTAACGGCGAATACAAAACGGGTTTCGCCTGAAGTTTTGACGAAGGAGGGATAAACAAATGCCTGAAAACACTCTTACAATTACCGACAACAGGACGGGGAAGAAATACGATGTTCCCGTTGAGAGCGACACCATAAAGGCCGCCGACCTGCGGCAAATCAAGGTCAAACCGAACGATTTCGGAATGATGAGTTACGACCCGGCGTTCACCAACACCGCCTCATGCCGGAGCGCGGTAACTTTTATTGACGGCGAGAAGGGAATTCTCCGCTACAGGGGATACCCCATTGAGGAACTCGCGCAAAAGAGCTCCTTTCTTGAGGTCGCCTATCTGCTGATTTTCGGCGAGTTGCCGAACAAAAAACAGCACGACGAATGGGTTTACGAGATCATGCACCACACCTACTTGCATGAGAACATCAAAAAATTCATGGACGGCTACCGCTATGACGCCCACCCCATGGGGATGATGATGAGCACCGTCGGGGCGCTCTCCACCTTTTACCCGGAATCAAAGAACATAGAGGATGCGGACAACAGGATGCTCCAGATGTACCGGCTCATCGCCAAGATGCCGACCATAGCCGCATTTTCATACAGGCACGCGACCGGTTTGCCCTATGTTTACCCCGACAACGAACTCAGTTACACCGGAAACTTTCTGAGAATGATGTTCAGGATAAACGAAAAGGATTACAAGCCCGACCCCGTTGTGGAGAGGGCGATTGATGTGCTTTTCATCCTTCACGCCGACCATGAGCAGAATTGCAGCACAAGCGTCATGAGAGACGCGGGAAGCAGCCTTCCCGACCCCTACTGCGCCACTGCGGCGGCGGTAAGCGCCCTTTACGGCCCCCTACACGGAGGGGCAAACGAGGCGGTGCTCAAAATGCTTGCCGAAATCGGCGACAAAAAACGCATCCCCGAATACATCAAAAGGGCGAAAAACGGAGAGTTCCGCCTTATGGGATTCGGGCACAGGGTTTACAAGGCGTATGACCCGCGCGCCGCCATAATCAAGGGCACAGCCCATCAGGTTTTCAAGAAGGTCGGCAAAAACCCCCTTCTGGACATCGCCCTTGAACTTGAGCGGATAGCCCTTGAGGATGACTACTTCGTCAAGCGCAAACTGTATCCCAATGTGGACTTCTACTCCGGGCTCATTTACCAGAGCCTCGGCCTTCCGGTGAGCATGTTCACCGTTCTGTTCGCGATAGCGAGAACGGCCGGCTGGCTCGCGCAGTGGGAGGAGATGATAACGAATCCGGAAACCAAGATAGCGCGTCCCCGGCAGGTGTATGTCGGCAAGGGCAAGAGGAGTTTTGTTCCCATGGCGCGCAGGTCATCCGCGAAGAAAAAGAAGAAGTAGCGCGGCGGTTTGGGTCTCCATGACCGAGGTTAAGGTTTGCGGAATAACAAACACCGATGACGCCCTTATGGCGGCGGATGCGGGCGCGTCCGTTCTCGGATTTATCTTTTTCCCCGGAAGCGGCAGGCATGTTGAACCCGCCGCCGCCGCCGCCATTGCGCGGGAGTTGCCGCCGGGCGTGATGAAGGCGGGAGTTTTCGTCAATCAGGACATAGATTTTGTGCGCCGCGCGGTGGATGAGGCGGGGCTTGACATCGTTCAGGTTCACGGGGACGAGACGCCGCAGTTCTGCCGGGAAATTCCGGGAAAGTATATGAGGGCGGTGCGGGTGAAGGGTTCTGAAAGCTTGGCGCAGGTTGATATGTATGATTCGGAGTTTGTTCTGCTTGACACTTTTTCCGAAAGAAGGTTCGGGGGAACGGGGGAGTCTTTTGACTGGGGGTTGTTGCGCGGTTTTGATTTGGGGGGCAGGCGGCTGTTTCTTTCCGGCGGGCTGAATCCGGGCAATGTTGCGGACGCCGTCCGCGCCGTCCGCCCTTATGCGGTTGATGTGTGCTCCGGCGTTGAAAAGAAAACCGGCATTAAAGATCCGGACAAAGTGAAACGGTTTATGGAGGAGGTGCGTTTTGCCGACGGAGAGCGATAGAGAGGGGTTTTTCGGCGATTTCGGCGGGCGTTTCGTCTCGGAGACCCTGATGCCTCCGCTTCTTGAACTTGAGCGCGCCTACGCCGAAGCCCGCGCCGACAGGGGGTTTTCCGAAGAAGTGAGCCGCTGTCTGAAAAATTATGTCGGCAGGCCCACGCCCCTGTATTTCGCCCGCCGGATGACCGGGGAACTCGGCGGCGCGCAAATCTACCTCAAGCGCGAAGACCTTACCCACACGGGCGCGCACAAGATAAACAACACGGTCGGCCAGGTGATGCTTGCAGACCGTATGGGAAAGAACAGGATAATTGCCGAAACCGGAGCCGGTCAGCACGGGGTCGCCACCGCCACCGTTTGCGCGCTGCTTGGCAAGAAGTGCGAGGTTTACATGGGGCGTAGGGACACGGTCAGGCAGAGGGCAAACCTTCTGAGAATGGAGGCGCTTGGCGCGAAGGTTCACCCCGTTGACACCGGTTCCGCCACTCTGAAAGACGCTCTCAATGAGGCAATGAGAGACTGGATAACAAACGTGGCGGACACCTTTTATGTTATCGGCAGTGTTGCGGGCCCTCATCCGTATCCCACGATGGTGAGGGATTTTCAGTCTGTGATCGGCGATGAAGTGAAAGAGCAGGTTCGCGCTCTCGGCGTCCCGAAGCCGGACCTTCTGGTGGCGTGCGTGGGCGGCGGCTCAAATGCGGCGGGGTTGTTCGCCCCTTTTATGGATGACCCCGAAGTGTCAAAAACCGGCGTTGAGGCGGGCGGCGGGGGGCCCGGTCCGGGAAACAACTCCGCCACGATAACCGCGGGTTCGGAGGGGATTCTCCACGGGAGCAGGACTTTTGTTCTGCAGGATGCGGACGGGCAGATAGAGGAGGCGCATTCAATAGCTCCGGGGCTTGACTACCCCGGCGTCGGGCCGGAGCATTCATTTTTCAGAGCCGCCGGTCTTGCCACATACACATCGGTCTCGGACACCGAAGCGCTTGACGCTTTTTATTTCCTTTCGCAAACCGAGGGCATAATCCCCGCCCTTGAATCCGCCCATGCCGTGGCATACGTGATGAAAGTCGCCGGAGACATGCCTAAGGACTCAAGTCTGGTGGTTTGCCTGTCCGGCAGGGGTGACAAAGATATGGGGATAGTTGCGGAACACAGGGGATAGGTATAACCTTTCCCGTCCGCTCCTGCGGAAAGTTTCAAATGAAGGCCACTGTGGAATCGCAACCTGCAAACCGTCCGTCTCCGTGGATGCTTCACTTTATTCAATACATGTTTGTGGGCGCGGTGTCTGCGGCGGTGGATTTGTCCGTCTTTCAGGCCATAAGGGAATTTGTTGAGATAGGCGGCCACATAACTGTTTTCGGTCATGGGTTTGAAGCCGAATATACGGTGGCGAAAATTTGCTCTTTTGCGATAGGAACCACCATCAACTTTTTTCTCTGTGTTTTGTTTGTCTTCAATCTGAGGGGGCGCTCGCTTGCGACTGCGTCGTGGCGGAAGCTCGTCTCCGGCATTGTGGCTCTCGCCGTGAATCTCGCCGTTTTGATTACGCTTGTTGAGGCGGTCCATCTGGGGGAGATAAGCGACCTGCCGGTCATTCCGTTTGACGGCGTTTTTCTCGCAAACGCCTTTGCCATCGGCATCGGGTTTCTGGTGAATTTTGTTCTGACGAAATACTACGCGTTTGGGGATTATTAGGCGGGGCGGGGGAGGTCTCTGCGCCTGTCCGTGTTTGCCTATAAAGTCCGCTCCATTCACAGTGTCCACAGAAGGGGGCGGCAATTGACAGGGGCGTTGAAACGCCGATAGAATAGGGGTATTCCCTTAGGCGGGGGCACGGCTTCCCGTTGTGCCTTTTGTCCAATGGGTCTGGGAGCGAGGACTTGGGTTTTTTCACTTTATCGCGGTGTCTCATTGTTGCCTTACTGCTTTCGGTTGTTGCAGGGGCGGGGGTGCAGGAGGCGAGGGGGCAGACGGGTCCCCACTTTCCCTACAGTCCAGTTGAGAAGCTGTTTGTTACCGGCAAGACTGACACCTTGGAGTTGCCTGCAGCAGTCGGTGACGGGGAATTTACTTACGAAATAACCTTTGGCGATCTGCCTGCAGGGTTGTCTTTTGATGTCACCACACGCCACATTAGCGGAACTCCAGTTACTGCGAAAGACAGGACCCGGTACACCATGACAGCAACGGGTAGCGACAGCACGGCGACTTATGATTTCTACATTAAAGTTGAAATAAACACAGTTCCGGACTTTAGTTCCGCAACCCGGATTGATTATACATTCACTCCTGACAGTACACCCCGTAGTGGATTAAGATTGCCCCAAGCGGAGGGTGGCAACGGGAATTTAACCTATGCATTAATCCCGACCCCTGCTCTGCCTTTGGGATTGACTTATAGCTCCGGACGAAGCGGTTCTTCTCCTTCTCTTGTCTTTTACAGTCCTAATCCCTTTGACCATTTTTTCCCCGCTGTGTTAGAAAAGACCCAATATACCCTGACTGCAACGGATGAAGATGGGGATCAGACATCGTGGCCTTTCCACATTACGGTTGTGGATGTAGAACCGTTCTTTGATCC
>JAPOUR010000035.1 GCA_026708565.1 Candidatus Dadabacteria bacterium | reverse complement strand
CAAAGGTATATGTTTGAAATTGATGTTATGGAAAATTGTTTTCTCAAATTTTCCTCCTCCTTGTGGCAAGAGAATCAAACAGAAAGGAGTTTGAAGAGAAGTAATGGTGGGATCATCTTTAAATTCCTCCGCTGCACTTAATCGATGATTTCCATCAATACGATGGAAAAATTTATAAGTGCCTTTCAATTCAATGGTTGCTATGCGAATGTCTGACAATTGTCCAGTATCAGTACTTACATTGTATTTTTGTTTTCTAGAACTAATAATTAAACGCTGTGGTCCCACTTCATATCCATACTTTGAAGAAAACATCAGAGGTCTTCCATCAAATGTTAACAGATCGCCTGATAGCGTTAGATGTTTAGCAGAAGAAGAAACTTCGTCAGACATTGCATAGGACATTTTCTTACCTGATTCAATATTTTGAAGTTCTTCAAGGTTTCGAATGTTATTAAATGAAAGAATAATCTCAGGGAAAAACAAGTATTCTTTATCTTGAAGAAACTTCTTTATGGTTTCTTCTTGATCTTTTATAAGATCTCTTTGATAACCTATATCCGCTTTTGATACAGAAGCTAAATCTCCCAAAGGCGCAAAGCCACGAATACATACAGTTCCACCTAGTGATCTGCCCATTATTCCTCTTAAAATCATTGACTATCTCTCAATATCATCACTTCTACTTCTTTCTTTGCTTGCTCTACTTCCTCTTTCGCTTGTTCTTGCAATGTCCGCACCTGATTACGAATGCCTGAGATATTGTCAGCGATTTCATTTTGCTTGTCTATGGGTGGAAGTGGTATTTGAAATGCTTTGACTATATCTTTTGTCAATCCCATTACCGTTGCTCCGGCAATGACTCTTTGAATGAGAATTTGATAAAGATGTGTGGTTGCCAGATTCAAAAAATAATATGGGTTCATACTATGTGCAAAACGAAGTAAAAAAACATGCTCATTGATATTTTGACCCACATGTTCTTGGTTTTCTACAATTCCAATCTTTCCTGTTGTTGCTCCATCTTTCACAAGTAATACATCATTCTCCTTTGTTTCAGTAGACAGATTTGCCTTATGGAAATCATAAGGAATATACTTAGGGGTTTTCACTTCAATTTCACACTGATTGTTTATATGCTCTCCTCCGAAACTCAATACCCCATCAGTTAAAGTTGCTACTCCACCAGATGGACGACTGCCGCTTTCAATCAATGAAGCCAAGTCTTTTAATAACATCAAAGGATATCTACCCTTCTCTAAAGATTTTTTTGCTTCTTCAAAGGTGTTTTTGTAATAAAAAGGGTCAAGCCGTCCACCTGACATCTCGCGGAAGTGTCTTGTGAACATACGATTGACAAGGCTGTTTTCTTCCTGCTTAGGTGGCCTAATCCCCAACTCGCTCAATAAGTAACTTTCAATGCTGTCAAGTAGTTGTTGGGCCTCTGACTCTTTTTTCTTTTTGGCTTCATAGGCAGCATCTATTTGGGTTACAATCTTAGATTGTATCTTCGGCGGAGGTATAGGGATTTCGAGTTTATCGAAAAACTCTGTAGGAACTCTTTGTTGTCCAGCGCTACCTGTAAAATTACACTTTGCATAGTCCCTAAAACTGCGTAAAAGGAACAAACTCCGCAAAAACTCTACAGACACCTTATGAGTTTTCTCCCTAAAAACATGAAACTCTGTTGACCCAAACCCTATTTGGCTTGGCAAGTCTTTTACTATTGCCATTTTGCCATTCTCCATACAAGGAGTTATCTTTGCACAAATTAAATCTCTCTCAAGGAATGTAGTGTAACCTCTGGAATCACTTCCTTGTATAGTACCAATCTTTGCAATAGAAGCATCTTCTTCGCTAACATTTTCCATTGGAATAAACGCATAAGTGTCAAAGGGCACTGTTTTTTCTTTTTGTTGAGGATTTATAATGAAATGTGTCTTGAGTCTTTGGAGAGGAAATAATGATCCTGTAAATATATTTTTGACACTATAGCTCGCAGAATCAAGCCTTCCTCTTAATTCGCTCTGCCAAACAAGAAAAACTTTATTCTTGTCTACTTTTGATGAAATCTGAAGACTCATACTTTCCCCTTTTCAATACTTTCAATAAACCTTTTCAGTTCTTTGCCTATTGCTTCCAACTCATTATTACCTGTATCTCTACCCGTAGCGTCGTAACCAATATCTTCGGCGATTGCCATAAAGATAGGATAGTCATTAAGAGTTGTTTCTTTCTGTTCCAGATACTGCTCAATTAAACTTTCCTTGAGTTCATCAATTTTGCCTTTGTAGTGTGCATTGACCTCTTTTCTCCATTGCTTATATTCATCAGACTGCCTCAATGCTTTGCCTTCCAATCCGCCCGAATTGTCAAACCCCCGCAACTCTTGAAGATGCGTTTTCTTTTCATCCTCTTTTGCATTGTATTGGCTTGAGTAGTCATTCTCTTTTTTGATTTTTTCCTGCAAGTCCTCTTTGTGTTTTGTTATTTGTTCGGTAGCGCCTCTTGTATGTTTCTTCAAAAACATCACTGAACTCTTAACTCCGGCTCCCGTTGCCTGAAAAGCGGTCTGCGGCATTGAGACAACTGCCACAATGCGAAACTTCTCCTCAATGCTGTCGCGTACATACTGCAAACTGGAAGTGTTCAGTATCCCGTCAGGAATGACTATAGCCAAGTAACCGCCATCTTTCAGGTAGTTATGCGCCTGTTCAATAAACAAAACTTCCGTGCTTTGGTTTTCTCTTAAAGATTTCACCAATCCTTTCAAATCAAGCCAATGGACTCCTTTCCAAGCAAAATTGTATTGGTGAAGATATGCCTTTTCTGTTTGGCGAATGATTGAACCGAAGGGCGGATTAGTTATAATGAAATCAAAACTGTTGGGTTTGAAATGGCGGTTTCCGGTTTTGTTTGCTATGCTTTCCAAGATTATATTATCTTTCTCATCCTTTATGTCTTCAAAAGGAAGCAATCCGTCCGCATTAACAACGTTTGTATGCCCGTCATCGTGAATGATCATATTCATCTTGGAAACACGGGCAATTTGCTCGTTAATTTCAATGCCGAAGAGATTCTTCTCGGCAAAGTCATGCCAGTATTTGTAGTGGTTCTTACCCTCTTGCTTTGATTCTGTGGGGGCTTCATCGGGATGGTATTCGCTCGCCTGTTTCCTTACCTTGTCCAATGCGTGAAGAAGAAAGCCACCGCTACCGCAAGAGGTGTCCAGAACCATTGAGTCATTATTCATCGGCAGAACATCAACAATAAACTTCACAATCGGGCGCGGGGTAAAGAATTGACCGAAATCGCCCCGGAAGAATGAACCCATAAAGGTTTCAAACGCCTTTCCTTTGCTGTCAAGGTCTGTTTCGGAAAGATTTACTTCCTGCAAGTAAGATACAATTGTGCGGAGTTTAGCCGGAGAAAGCCGTATGCCTTCACTGAAAACTTCCGGCTCTTTCCGTCTTCCCTGCTCATAGAGAGCATCAACCCTTTCCTTCAAAGATTTATCGGTTTCATCTTCGCCGGTCTTTACATTAGTTGTCGTGATTATTTGGAAATCGTAAGGCTCTCCTCTTTTACGCGGTTTCTTCTCATCCCACAGTTTGCAAAAGATCAACTTGTCCAGTTCATCAAAAGCGGCGGACGGATGAAGTTCACCTCCGCCCCAAAGAGCGTCATGGGCTTGTTTGAAGCGGCGCGTAAGTTCGCCTTCTGAAATAGCCTTAATCTCTGAAAGCGGTTGACCGTCCGGCCCTATCCCGCCTTTGGCATATTTGTATTCACTAACTCCCTCAACACCAAACCGGGGAATGTCTGAAACAGTGGTTCTGCTTTTAGGTCTCTTATCCTCTACTTGATAGTATTCATCTTTAAGCCCGGAAGTTGTCCATACATATCTTGCCCCTTCCGCGACCGCATAACTGAATGCTTGGTTAGTCGCCTGAGCAAACTCCGCCTCTGAGACTTCCTGTTTCTTGCACTCAATAACAATGTAGGGTGATTTGTGGCTTTCATCCTTATAAACAATGATGTCCGCCTGTTTCTTTTCAGAACCCATAGTAACGGACACAAACAAATCCATGAGTTCAGGCGGGTAGTAGTAATCTAAAACCAGTTTGATGTATGTTTCCGCCTGAACCTTCTCTTCGGGGTTTGCCCATCTACGGGTTATGTCGTGCTGAATGTATGTTATGCGGGTCGGGTTGTCGTTGTCATCAAATTTGATTAACGGCTCTTTCAATCCGCGCTGTATCAGGTCATTCATTTAGAGATACCTCTGTCTTTCATCCCGTCTTTGATTTCCTGTAAAACAAAATTACTGCTCTTCTCTGTTCTTGATTTCTTATACATGCTGTAAATCATAGCATCAGCGAGTTGTGGGATAAGGTCACCATATTTCTCCCGTAAATCCGGAGTTTGAACTATAAACTCAAACAATTTCGCCATAGCAAGACGATTATCAGACTCCAAATCAATCTCTTCTACATTAGTGAACCGACGAATCACAATAAAAGTTACTGAAGTTAAAAATATGTATATGCCATAGAACAAAAAAGGAACTTTTTCAAGAGATTCATATTGATTTGCTAATTTTGGAGCACACAAGAATGCTATAGAAGTTAAAATCACCATAAAGACAGAAAGTAAAAACCATATAGCACTTGTCTTTTCATAAGTATTTCTCAAGTCTTTGAAAACTTTCTGAAACTCCTTAGTTTCTTTTACTTTTTCTCCAGTCTCTTTGATTTCCCTCTGCAGAGGGTCAGTGGCTTTTTTGGCTTCTACTCTCCCCATAACTGTTGGATCAAGTTCCTGTACTTTTTTAAAATCCTTAAGAGCGTTCTCCTTTTCTCCTAATCTGCTGTAAGCCTCACCTCGGTTGTAGTAGGCATAGGCATCCTGAGGATTGAGTTCAATGGCTTTATTACAATCTTCAATCACTTCCGAATTCAGCCCAAGAATTGACTTGGCAGCACCTCGGTTAAGATAGGCTTCGGCATGGCGAGGATTGAGTTCAATGGCTTTATTATAATCCTCAATAGCCTCCTGATACCAACCAAGTCCTGATTTGGCATTGCCTCGGTTTGTGTAGACTTCGGCATCCTGAGAATCTATTTCAATAGATTTGCTGTAATTCTCAATCGCTTCCCGATACCGACCAAGTCTTGATTCGGCATTGCCTCGGTTGTAGTAGGCATAGGCATCCTGAGGATTGAGTTCAATGGCTTTACCATAATCCGCAATCGCTTCCTGATACTGACCAATTTCCATTTCGGCATTGCCCCGGTTGATATACGCATCACCGTACTCAGGACTAAGTTCAATTGCTTTATTAAAATCTTCAATCGCTTCTAAATACTGCCCAAGCCTTGCTTTGGCAATGCCCCGATTGTTGTAGGATTCCGCATACTGAGGATTAACTTCAATGGCTTTGCTATAATCCGCAATCGCCTCTTCGTATTGCTTGGAATTAAACTTGTCATACCCCCGCTTCAAATACTCTTCCGCTGTCAATTTCTCTTCACTCATTAAACTCTCTCCTAATCACTCCCCCGCATTAAGTTCATCCCTCTCCCTGAGATACTCAATCGCATTATGCAAATAGTTCTCCCCGTTCTTAAACCGCCCAAGCCCCGTATTGCAACTGTCGCAAATAAAATCTCGTATATTCCCCGTATGGTGGTCATGGTCGGCAACAACCTTGGCGGTTATCCCCACTATTGACCGCTTCTGACAGATGGGACACTTGAACGGACTGCCGACAGGCGGCCTCTCTTTCTCCATCCTTTTTGCCTGACTGCTCTTTGGCGCTCTCTTGTCAATATCGGTTCGGCACTTCACACAACTCGGACGGCGTATAATTCCGTGTTTGTTATTCTGATTCCTCGCAAACCGGGACACCGGCAAAAGACAGTGGCAGACATTGCAAATCTTTTTGGCGTGTTTGTCTCCCGTCTTTACAACATCAACACCCTTGACCGCGCCTGACGGAACAGTCCATATTTCATTCCTGCCAATCAGCCAGACAACAACGGATTTTGAATCGCGCTGTTGGACAAGACCCACCGAGTTGATCGGAAAGGTTCTCTCCCTTCTCTCCGGTTTGCCTCCCTCATGCAGATTGCCTTTCCCTTTGACGCAGACAACCCACTCAGGCGACATCCTCTAAACTCCTATATTGCCCCAGCCGCTTCTTTGCAATCTCAATATATTCCTCTGAAATATCCACGCCGATATACTTGCGCCGGTTTATGGTCGCCATCTTGCAGGTCGTTCCAGAGCCGCACATCGGGTCAAACACAAGGTCATGAGGATTTGTCCATGAGAGAATATGATCCTCAACCAGTTTCTCCGGAAAAACCGCCGGATGCTTGAACGCCACCTTGTCGGAAGTGGTCCCGCCCATGCCGACCGCATACGCCCATATATTTGTTTTTGTCTTCTGTTTTTTCAACTCTTTCAGGTTTTTCCTGTTAACCCCGTCCGCGCCCTTGTTGTGCACCACCATCTCAAAACCGTGCCTGACTGTATCCTCTTTCAACGGATTGAATGTTTTGGGCTTCCCCTTGCTTAAGACAAACATAAACTCATGGCAGTTTGTGTAGGCATTGCTCCGCATAAAGGGCGTGTTCTTTTTCCGGTAGATCATCACATCGTGCATATTGAAACCGATTTCCTGAAAGTAAATCCCCTGCCGGAAACTTGTAAGGCTGCGCCCGCCGTTTATGCGGTCGCCCACCACCCACACGACAACCCCGCCTTTCGCCGTTACCCTGTATAACCCTTCGGCAACGGATTCAAAATCAAACTTGTAACCTTTGTAGTCCCTCAGGGAATCATACGGCGGGGAGGTAACCGTCAGGTCAACGCAACCTTCGGGCATTTCCCGCATAAAATCAACGCAGTCGGCAACAAACAGACCGCGCATTTCCCTTCCACCGCTCACGGCGTCAACTCCCCCTCAAACCCCCGCCTTCCGTTCATTTCAGGTTGCTTTACGAACATGACCATCTGCAAGATATGCGCTTTCTTAAGTAGAATGGACAAAGCGAACATTGTCAAACACCCCCGCTTACGGCAATAGCCCTCCGCATAAACTCATCAAACAACGGCACGGTAAAAGCCAAGTTTCCGTGAGAGGGGCTGTAAATCATTCCCTTGTTGATAAGATTTCTGCGAATCGGGCTTGTGCTGCTTGTCTCCTTCCCCAGCGCGGCGGCAATATCATTGGTGCGCTTCTCATTCCCCTCTATGTCAGCCATGGCGCGCAGAAACTCTTTTTCCGTCGGGGTCAGCCTGTCAAAGCGGACACGGAAAAAGTTTTCATCAAGATGGTCAACAACCTTCGGGGAAATTTGCCTTACCAGTTCAACTGTTATGGGGGATTCCACCGCATGATTCCACGCCTGATAGCCCCACACCTGAAGAAAATACGGATACCCTTCGGACATTCTGAATATCTCACCGAGAGCATCCTCCTCAAACCGAACCCCTCTCTCCGAAACCGGCTCTTGCAAAGCCTCATAAGTGTTCTCTTTGGACAAACCGCCTATGTGCGGAAAATCAAACAGCCGCTCGGCGTAGGATTTGATCCTTCCGGCAAGACCCGGAAGAACGGGCAGCCCCGCCCCCACGAGAGCAAGCGGCAACTGACGCTGCTGCATCTTGTGCATCGTCATCATCAGAGCGCCGAGTTCCGCATCCTTCAAATACTGAACCTCATCCAGAAGAATGATGACCGCCGTCCCCTTTTCCTGAGCGGCTTCCGCTATGGCGACAAACAACTCTGGCAAATCGGCCTCCATATCCCCGCTGTCGGCAACCCCGACTTCGGGGTCTATGTCTATGTTGACGGTTATGTCTCCCACGGACAGTTTGACGGCCCCGACAAACCCCTTCAAAACCGCCAGAGCGCGGCGGGCTTTGTCGCCTGCGGCGGCCATCCTGTCCAAATCAAAAAGCAACCTTCTTAAACTGGGAGCAAGCAGGGAGGCGAAAGGCTTTTCCTCGGACGCCTCAATAAGCACCGGGTAACACCCCTCATTGCGCGACACTATCTCCATCTCATTCAGCAACACCGTCTTGCCGACACCGCGCAACCCCGTAAGGAGCATGCTCCTCTCCGAACGCCCGGCTCTTACCCTCGCCAGAAGAATGCGACACCGCTCCAGAATATCCTCCCTACCCACAAGCGCGGGCGGAGGAGAACCCGCCCCCGGCGAAAACGGATTGTTAACAGGCTTCATTACGAAACGGATAGTAATTTATAACAAAATATATGTCAATATAACATCATATAAGGTCATATAACGCCATATACGCCAAACCGCTTATAACTTGCTATAAATCGCCCAAACCCCTGAAAAGACATACTATTTCCCTTCCAAAACCCGGACAAACTCTTTCTTCCCGATTTTAACCTCAAACTCCTCCCCTTCGGGAATCGCCCCTGAGGGGTCGGAATGCTTCTCCCCGTTTATCGTCAACCCCCCCTGCCCTATCAGCCGCTTTGCCTCCGCCCGGCTTTTCAGCGAACCGGAAACCTCAACCGCCAGATCAAGCACGGTCTTTACCTTCCCCCGCGAAAAAACCCTCTCCGGGGCGTCTTCGGGAAACTCCCTCTTTGAAAACTTGCCTGCAAAGGCGTCCGCCGCCGCCGCCGCCTTCTTTCCGTCCGCAAGCCATGCGGTTATCTCAAACGCAAGATCCCTCTTTGCGTCCATCGGATGCCCCGTTTTTAACTTCTTTATCTCCTCCGCCGTTTTTTGACTGAGCAGTTCATAGTATCTCCACATCAAATCGTCCGAAACGGACATGACTTTGGCAAACATATCCTCCGGCGCGTCTTCCACGGCTATGTAGTTGCCGAGCGATTTGGACATCTTGTTCACCCCGTCAAGCCCCTCAAGGATGGGAAGGAGCACACACGCCTGCGGCTTCATGCCGAACCGCTTCTGAACCTCCCTGCCAAGCAGCAGGTTGAAGGTCTGGTCTGTTCCCCCTATCTCCACATCCGCCTCAAGCGCAACCGAGTCATACGCCTGAATCAGCGGATAGAAAAACTCCTTCACCGATATGGGCTTTCCCTCCCTGTAACGGGCGCGGAAATCCTCCCTTTCAAGCAGACTCGCAACATTCGCCATGGACGCAAGCCCCATAAGGTCGCGGGAATTCATCCCCTCATGCCATTCGGAATTAAACCGCACCTCGGTCTTTTCCCTGTCAAGTATGCGGAAAACCTGCTTTTCATAGGTTTCTGCGTTCTCCCTGATCTCCTCAGGCGACAAAACCGGCCTCTCGTCCGTCCTGCCGCTGGGGTCACCTATCTGCGCCGTCCAGTCGCCGATGAGGAAAAGAACCTTGTGCCCCATGTCCTGAAAATCCCTCAGTTTGCGGAGCAGAACACAGTGGCCGAGATGCAGATCGGGCGCGGTCGGGTCAAAACCCGCCTTTACGCGAAGGGGGCGGGACTCGCCCAGTTTTTCAATCAGTTCGGTGTCGGACACCACCCTTTCAGAGCCCCGCGCGACCGCGGCAAGTTGCTGTTTCGGGGTTAAATTTTCCATCGCCGTCAGGGGAGGCGGGTTGAGCCCATAAGGTAGCGGTCGCACTCTCTTGCGGCTTCGCGCCCCTCGTTTATCGCCCACACGACAAGGCTCTGCCCCCTTCTCGCGTCTCCGGCGGCGAAAACCTTGTCCACACTCGTGCGGTATTCGCCGTAACCGGCGCGGATGTTTGAGCGCTCATCGGTCTCAAGCCCCAGTTTTTCTATGATGGTCTGCTCAGGCCCCAGAAATCCCAGCGCAAGAAACACCATTTGCGCGGGCCAGAACTGCTCCGTTCCGGGCTGCTCTTCAATCTCCATGCGCCCGCCCGCCCCTTTCTTCCAGTTGATGCGGACGGTTTTGAGCCCCCGGACTGCGCCGTTTTCATCGGCCTCAATGCTCTTTGTGAGAACCTGATACTTGCGCGGGTCTTCGCCGAACACCGCCATCGCCTCCTGCTGGCCGTAGTCCAGATTGTAAACGCGGGGCCACTGCGGCCACGGATTGTCCGCCGCGCGCCCGGCGGGAGGACGGGGAAGGATTTCAAACTGAAGCAGACTTTTGCACTTCTGCCTCATCGCGGTGGCAACGCAATCGGTCCCGGTGTCTCCGCCGCCGAGGATGATAACGTCCCTGCCGGCGGCGGATATGTCTCCGGAACTTTTGAAGCCGCTGTCCAGAAGTTTTCCGGTGTTCTCCCTCAGAAAATCCATCGCAAAATAAACGCCCTTTGACTTCCTGCCCGGCACGTCAAGGTCTCTCGGCTTTGTCGCGCCGGTGCAGATAACAACCGCGTCATTGGAACTTACAAGCTCGCCCGGCGGCACGTCCGCGCCTATCTCCGTGCCCGCCACAAACTCAACCCCCTCCTTTGCAAGAAGGTCAACCCTTCTCTCCACCACCCTCTTGTCAAGGTGGGGGTTGGGAATGCCGTACATCAGCAGCCCGCCGATGCGGTCGTCCCTCTCGTAAACAACCACGGAGTGCCCCGCCTTGTTGAGCTGCGCCGCGCACGCAAGCCCGGCGGGGCCCGAGCCCACCACGGCAACCTTTTTGCCGGTGCGCTCCGCAGGCGGCGCGGGCGTTATCCAGCCCTCCTCAAAGCCCCTGTCAACAATCGCGCACTCTATCGCCTTGATGGTTACGGGCGGGTCGCTTATGCCGAGAACGCATGAGCCCTCGCACGGGGCGGGGCACACCCTTCCGGTGAATTCGGGAAAGTTGTTGGTTTTGTGCAGCCGCTCAAGCGCCTGCCGCCAGTCGCCCTTGTAAACAAGGTCGTTCCATTCGGGTATCAGGTTGCGGACGGGGCATCCCGTCGCCATTCCGGCAAGCGTGTCTCCCGTCTGGCAGAACGGAACGCCGCAGTCCATGCAGCGCGCCCCCTGCTCGCCGAGGTCTTTTTCTGAAAGGTGGCCGTGAAACTCGTTCCAGTCCGACAGCCTTTCGGACGGCTCACGGTCTTTGCCGAGCCGCCTGCCGTAACGCATAAATCCCGTAGGGTCTCCCATCGCCGTTTCCTTTAGTTGCCGCCCACCCGCGCGGCGTCCTTTACGTTTTCCTCAAACGCCGCCATCATCGCCTCATCGCCGCTGAGACCCCTCTCCTCAACCCTGCTTATGCACTCAAGCATCCTCTTGTAGTCATTGGGCATGACCTTTACGAACCGGGCCGCGCTCTCCTCCCACCGCTTGAGAAGCCTTTCCGCAACCGCGCTGCGGGTGTATTGAAGGTGGCGCATTATCATGGTTTTGAGTGCGGTTTCGTCCTCCGGCGACAGGGCTTCCACCGAGACGCTCTGAGTGTTGCAGTTTTTCGCCTCAAAATCGCCCGCCGGGTCAAAAACATACGCGACACCGCCGGACATTCCGGCGGCAAAGTTCCTTCCCGTGCGCCCGAGTATCGCCACACTGCCCCCGGTCATGTATTCGCAGCCGTGGTCTCCCACTCCCTCCACCACGGCGTCAACGCCGCTGTTTCTGACGCAAAACCTCTCGCCCGCAATCCCGCGTATGTATGCCTCGCCCGCAGTCGCGCCGTAAAACGCCACATTGCCCGTGATGACATTTTCTTCCGCGACAAAAGTTGATTCGGCGGGCGGCAGAACCGCTATTTTTCCGCCGGAAAGCCCCTTGCCGATGTAGTCGTTGGAGTCCCCCTCAAGCAGCATCGTCATGCCGCGCGGAACGAACGCGCCGAAACTCTGCCCCGCCGAGCCCCTGAAGCGCAAGGTAACGGTGTCATCCTCAAGGGCGGAAGAGCCGTGAACGGAAGAGATTCTGCTGCCGACTATCGTGCCGACCGTGCGGTCTGTGTTGCGTATTTCAAACTCTGCGTCAACCTTCTCGCGCCGCTCTATGGCGGGGGCGCACACTTTCAGCAGTTTTCTCATGTCCAGAGATTCCGCAATGCCGTGGTCCTGCTCCGTAAGGCGGTATGTGCCGTAGTGTGCCGGAACGTCCGGGCGGTGAAGAACGGCGGCAAGCGTCAGGTTTTCCGCCTTCCAGTGCCCTTTGGGGCGGACGGACTTGAGCATGTCCGTGCGTCCCACCATCTCGTTAACGGTGCGAAAGCCCAGCGCGGCCATTATTTCGCGCGTCTGGCGGGCGACAAACCGCATGAAATTGACCACATGGGCGGGGTCTCCGGTGAACTTTTTGCGAAGCGCGGGGTCCTGGGTCGCCACGCCGACGGGGCAGGTGTTGAGGTGGCACACCCTCATCATTATGCAGCCGAGCGCCATGAGCGGCGCGGTTGAAAACCCGTATTCCTCCGCGCCGAGAAGCGCCGCGACCGCAACGTCCCTGCCGGTTTTCATCTGCCCGTCCGTCTCAAGAACAACGCGGCTTCTGAGGTTGTTGAGCAAAAGGGTCTGGTGCGTCTCGCTTATGCCGAGTTCCCACGGCAGCCCCGCATACTGGATGCTGTTCTGGGGAGACGCGCCCGTGCCACCGTCATTGCCGCTTATCAGTATCACATCGGCGTGCCCCTTGGCGACGCCGGCGGCGATGGTGCCGACGCCCGCCTCGGATACAAGTTTGACGTTTATCCTCGCGGACGGGTTTGAATTTTTGAGGTCGTATATCAACTCGGCAAGGTCTTCAATGGAGTATATGTCATGGTGGGGCGGCGGCGATATGAGTCCCACGCCCGGAGTGGAGAGGCGAACCTGCGCTATCCACGGATACACCTTCTTGCCCGGAAGCTGCCCGCCCTCGCCGGGCTTTGCGCCCTGCGCCATCTTTATCTGTATCTCGTCCGAGTTGGCAAGATACTCGCCCGTTACCCCGAACCTGCCGGAGGCAACCTGTTTTATCGCGCTCCTTCTGAGGTCGCCGTTTTCGTCCGGCTTCCACCTGCGGGTGTCCTCGCCGCCCTCGCCGGTGTTGCTCTTGCCCCCCACCCTGTTCATCGCTATCGCAAGCCCCTCGTGCGCCTCGGCGCTCAGCGAGCCGTAGGACATCGCGCCCGTCTTGAAACGCTTCATTATCTCTTCCTCGCTCTCCACCTCTTCAAGCGGGACGGGCTTGTCCGTGAAATCAAACTCAAGCATTCCCCGAAGCGTAAAGCGGTCGCGCTCTTCCTTGCCGACAAGTTCGCTGAAACGCTCAAAAACGCCGTAATCGCCCTCGCGGCAGGCTTTCTGGAGCGCGTGAACCGTCTGCGGGTTGTACATGTGCTTCTCGCCCTCAAAGCGCCACTGATAGACGCCTCCCTCGTCAAGTGCGGCGGGCGCGCCGGGGCGCGCGGGAAACGCATCGGAGTGCCTCATCGCCGCCTCGGTTGCGACAACGTTTATTCCGATTCCGCCTATGCGCGACTGGGTGCGCGTGAAATACTTTTCAACAAAATCGTCCGAGAGCCCCAGCGCCTCAAAAATCTGCGCGCCGTGATAACTCTGAACGGTGGATATGCCCATTTTGGACATAATTTTGACAACCCCCTTGGTGAGGCCGGTGATGTAGTTGGAAAACGCGGTTTCAGGGTCTGCGGAGATCTCGCCCCCGGCGGCAAGCCCCCGTATGGTCTCAAACGCGAGATACGGGCACACGGCGGAAGCGCCGTAGCCGACCAGAAGGGCGAAATGGTGAACCTCCCTCGGCTCGCCCGAATCAACCACTATGGACGCTTTCATCCTGCGCCCGGCGCGTATCAGGTGGTGGTGAAGGCCCGCGGTGGCAAGAAGCGCGGGAACGGGGCAGCGTTTTGCGTCCGCGCCCCGGTCGGAGATTACCAGTATGTTTGAGCCCGCGGCCACGGCTTTGTCCGCCTTTTTGAACATTTCCTCAAGGGCGGCGGCAAGCGCCTCCCCGCCGCCTCCGGGGTCAAAGAAACTCTCTATCACGGCGGAGGCGGGAAGGGATTTTAGTTTCTCCATTTCCTCCTCCGACAGCACGGGGCCGGATGCCTGTATCACTTTGCAGCTTTCGGGAGAGGGGCTGAATATGTTGCCGCCCGCGCCGAGGTTCACATTGGTCGCGGTGACTATCTCCTCCCGGATTGAGTCTATGGGGGGGTTGGTCACCTGGGCGAACAACTGGTTGAAGTAGTTGTAAAGCAGTTTCGGCCTGACGGAGAGGACGGCAAGCGGCGTGTCGCGCCCCATTGAGCCCACGGACTCAACCCCGCTCCCGGCCATCGGCGCGAGAAGAAGCCGTATCTCCTCAAACGTGTATCCGAACACCTTTTGCTGAACCGTTGTCTCTTCGGGCGTCAGGCGGGGGGAAGGCGAAGAGGGGGCGGCAACGGCGGCAAGCGGCGTCATATGTTTTTCCGTCCATTCCTCATAGGGAAACCGCCCGGACAGGCCGGACTTGATTTCCCCGTCCTCCACTATCCTGCCCTCGTGCGTGTCCACAAGCAGCATCCTTCCCGGCTCAAGCCGCCCTTTGTAAAGCACCTTTCCGGGGGCGACCGGAAGCACGCCCACCTCGGAGGAGAGAATTATCGTATCGTCCGAGGTAACGTAGTATCTGCTGGGGCGCAGGCCGTTTCTGTCAAGCACCGCCCCCACCTTTTCGCCGTCCGTAAAACAGACCGAGGCGGGGCCGTCCCACGGCTCCATAAGGCAACCGTGGTATTTGTAAAACGCCCTCTTTGCCGCGTCCATGTCCCCGTGTTTGAACCACGGCTCCGGAACCATCATCATGACCGCGTGCTCAATGGAGTAGCCGCACAGGGTGAGAAACTCAAGGCAGTTGTCAAACGCGGCGCTGTCGCTCCCGTCCGGCTCTATGACGGGAAAGATTTTTTCCTCCCGTCCGGCAAACGGGTTTCCGGCTTCGGCAAGCAGGGGCTCGCGCGACCGCATCCAGTTGATGTTTCCCCGCAGCGTGTTTATCTCGCCGTTGTGTATGACAAACCGGTAGGGGTGCGCCCTGCTCCAGTTTGGAGAGGTGTTTGTGCTGAAGCGCGAATGGACAAGCGCGATGGCGCTTTTCACTCTTTTGTCCGCAAGGTCTGGGTAGTAGGCGGGCACTTGCGCGGTGGTCAGCATGCCTTTGTAAACCACGGTTTTTGACGAGAGGCTTGAGATATAAAAGCCCTCGCGGGCGGCGGTGTTTTCCGCCCTTTTCCTTATGACAAACAGCGCCCTTTCAAACGCGAGGCCCTCCTCCGTGCCGCCGCCGCGCCCGATGAACGCCTGACACACAAACGGCTCGCAGCCCGCCGAGGTGAGGCCGAGAGACGAGTTGTCCGTCGGCACGGGACGGACGCCGAGAAACTCCTGCCCTTCCTCAAGCGTGATTTTTTCAATCGCGGACAGAACCGCGCCGCGCTCTTTTTCGTCTTTGGGAAGAAACATCATGCAGACGCCGTAGTTGCCTTCGGGGGGAAGGGAGACGCCCGCTTTTTCGCATTCGGGGGCGAGAAAGCCGTGCGGGATTTGAAGCAGTATGCCCGCGCCGTCTCCGGTTTCCGGCTCACAGCCGCACGCGCCTCTGTGTTCAAGGTTTGCAAGCACGGTAAGCGAGTCCGCAACGATTGAGTGGGACTTTTCGCCCTTGATGTTGACAACAAAGCCCACTCCGCACGAATCGTGTTCAAAAGCGGGGTCGTAAAGCCCTTGTTTTTCAAAAGGAACGCTCATAATTCACAGGCAAATCCGCAAAAATCAGGGCGGTTAAGGTAACTGAAAACCGCTCCTTTTCAAAGAACCGCCCCGTCATTCCTTGCTACGACAAGGAATCCAGTCCTCTTTCCAGTCTTTCCTGCGAAGGCAGGAAACCAGAAGAACAAAAAAAAGCGGCTTCCGAAAGAGCCGCTTTTTTATGGGAGGTAGTGAACCTTTACCAAGTGAATTGGAATCCTGATTTGATTGCCTTCTCATCAAATCCGGTGTCTGTTGCCCCGCTGAAATGGACTTGCACCTTCTCATTTACGCGAACACCGAAACTTGCGGCTATGCCGTGTTCCCCTCTGTATGCGGCATGAGACATACCGACAGTTGCCCGTTTGTCTGTCGGAACATAAGGGGCTTCCATAGCCATAGCCATAACAGCCCCCTTGTCAGCCCTGCCGACTTCGGAGCGGAGATTGCCAATCTCAGAGCGGAGATTGCCAATGTCCTGTTGCGTGTGATTGATACGGGCATGAACGCTACTTGTATCATTGTTTTCGGCGGCATCGTCAATAGAGCCGATCATGTTTTCCCGTGTATCAGTGATACGGGCATGGGCAGTTGTCGGGCGGTTGTCAGGGTCGCCCATTTGTCCGAGGTCATTATCAAGCCGGAATTTGCCAAGACGGATACCGGCGGCATCCTCTGCGGCAATGGCAATGCTATTACCGCCACTGGAAATGTTACGCCCAATGACAACTGAATCTTCACCCGCTACTGTGTTGTATCCGATTGCCACTCCGCCTACTCCAACAGTCCGCGCACGGACACCAATGGCAGTATCATCATCAAAATCCGCATTTGCGCCCTCGGAGTTAGTAGATGTGTCTATTACATGCAGACCGCCAGCCGTTGCAACCGGACTTTTTGCCCTTGCGGAAGCACCATCAACCCCGCTTTGAATCGGGGGGCGTGGCGGTTGGGGAATACGGGCGGGGCTTGACACTCTGTTAAACAAAACATTGAGGCTGTAGTTACCAATCCGCACATCGGTTTGGTTTGCATGCCCTATACGGATTTGACCGCCCAGAGTTTCATTTTCGTCGGCACGAACATTACGCCCTATGGCTATTGCGTCATCTCCGGTTGCTATGGCATTCCGCCCTATGGCGATTGCGCCGATACCCTCGCCAATGCCCAATGTTCTATCCCCATAAACCTTTGCCCCCGCTCCAATGGCAATGGCGTCTGTTGTGTTCACACTTGCCGACCAACCAAGAGCGACACTTTGAGGTCCGGTTGCATAAGCCGCCTGTCCGACCACCGATGATTGTATGCCGTTTGCTCTCGCCGACTGTCCTACGGCAACGGCATCTGTCCGTTTCGCATAAGCCCCCTGTCCGATAACAGTTGACCTTGCGTTTTGCACATTAGCCGCCTGACCTACCGCCGTTGAACCATCGCCCTTTGCGTAAGTCTGCTGACCTACCGCCGTTGCTTCCGTTCCCAATGCCCGCGCATACTGCCCTACTGCGGTTGCCTGTTCCTTCGTTGCTTCCGCCGCCTGACCTATTGCGGTTGCCCATTGCTGTATCGCGTTTGACTCCTGACCTACTGCGGTTGACCATTGCTGTGTCGCTTTCGCATTCTGACCGATTGCGGTGGCTTGCCAATGATCGGCTTTCGCGCTCTGACCTACCGCCGTTGAAAACTGCCCTCTTGCCACCGAATTTGACCCGATTGCCGTTGAGTCCTGTCCCTCCACGTATACCCTCTGACCTATCGCCACTGAATTGATTCCAAAGGTGGACAATGAACTGTCACCTATGGCAATAGTGTTAGCTGAAAGCGCCCGTGCAAATCTGCCTATAGCCACTGCGCTGCTGGCTGCATGTGCATTAGCGCCTACTGCCGTTGCTGAACCCCTGAGAGCGTTTGCCTCAAAACCTATCGCCACCGATCGCGTATGATTTGCCAATGCCGAATAGCCGATTGCCGTTGAGGTTTCTCTTTCCGCATTGGCATACGCGCCGAGGGCGGTTGAATCATACCCCTCGGCATAGGAGTTAGCCCCCAAAGCGGTGGAACGATCCCCGACCGCATTGGCATACGCGCCTAATGCCGTTGTCCTGTGTCCTGATGCGTGTGAACTTGCGCCGATGGCGGTGGAGTTTATTTTTCTTGTGCCTGTCAATGCTCCCTGACCGACCGCCGTTGATTTTACGCCGTAAGCCCTTGACTGATGACCTATAGCCGTTGCGTCATTCTCATACGCATAAGCCCGCATACCGAAAGCCGATGTGTTGCGTCCCGGATTTACTCCCCGTGCCGGAGATAATCCCGCTACTGCCGCTACACCGACCGCCGTTGACTGTTCGGTTTGTGCGGCTGAACCCGACCCTACGGCGGTTGACAAAGGAGCGAGGGCGCGTGCGCTTACGCCTACCGCCGTTGAAGCCAGATTACCCGCGAATGTAAAAGCGCCTATTGCGCTTGAGGAGTTGGCTACCGCGTTTGAGTGCCAGCCCAAACTTGTAGCAAAGTAATCGTCCGCATGCGCCCCCGACCCTACTACTGTTGAGTTGTGTCCGCTCGCTTCCGAAAAATGCCCTATGGCGATTGAGTTAGACCCGCTCGCCGTTATATCAGCCCCGAAAGCGGTTGAGTTGTAGCCGCTCGCGTTTGCGTTTGCGCCTACCGCCGTTGCGTAAGTGAAAGCGTAAGCGTCTTTGCCGATTGCGGTTGAGTTGTAGCCGCTCGCGTTAGCCGCCTGTCCGATTGCGGTTGAATGGTCGCTTGCCGTTGACCTAACCCCCAAAGCGGTTGAAAACTCGCCCCGCGCTTTTGCCCCGTTTCCGAATGCGGCGGCGTTGTCTCCGCGTGGCTCTCTTGTGTAGCCGACCGCCTTTTTAATTTCTTCTTCCCATTGTGTTTCGGCGGCATTGCGGACTTGTGCTATGTATTGCTCATATTCCCGCTGTTGCTTAATCTGAGCGGCGTTGAGTGACGCTTTCCCCGCAAAATCGGCTAAAGAGTAGTTGCCGATTGTTACATCGTCATGAATGGAATGCCCTATGCGGATTTGTCCATACTCGGCGGATGTCTCATGCCCGATTGCTATGGAGTTTAAGCCGGTAGCACTCGCTCCGCCGCCAAGAGCAACAGCCCCGTTTGCGGAAGCGTATGACAGATAACCGATTGCTATGGCATCTTCCGCGAATGCGCCTCTGAGAACTCTGCGCCTCAAAATAGAATTGTAAGGCGCACCACCCCCACCAATGGCTATTGCTCCCTGTTTGGTAGCCCTTGCCTGATAGCCCATAGCAGTTGAAAAATTACCTGTGCTAGTTGTCGAATGACCGATAGCAGTTGAACTCCCGCCAATACTACGTGCATGCCAGCCAATAGCAATTGAAGAATCACCTATACTAGTTGCCAAATGACCGATAGCAGTTGAAGTAAAAGCCACACTATTTGCATGAGAGCCGATAGCAGTTGAACCATCACCTGTGCTAATTGCCGAAGGGCCGATAGCAGTTGAACCCCCGCCGATAGCAGTTGCACTATCGCCGATAGCAGTTGCCCCTCTATTTGCCCTTGTCAACACGCCGATAGCCACTGAAGACCACTGGCTAGCATTTGCCTCCTGACCAATAGCAACTCCCCCAAAGAAATGCCTACGGGGATGAACAAACTCTGCCTTTGCGCCCGCATTTACACCTATGGCAACTGCGCCGTTACCCGCAACCGACCCCGCTCCTGCGTTATAGCCCGTTGACCCCTGCGCCCCCGCTTGCGATACCACTCCGACAATCAGAAAAGCCGCCGTTAAAAAAGTTTGTGTCAATGATTTTTTCATTGCTCAATTCTCCTTTGACCCGACATCTTTTGACATCGGGCCTTGTTAGCCGTCTAACTAGTGCATTAGAGGTCTGCTCTATTTCCCGTGGGTCTTGCATTAAAACAGAAACCCGACAGGGATTGCACTAAATTAAGACTGACTAACAGCGACCATTCTACGGCTACCCGCCAACCTGTCAAGACCCGACAGGAAAATTTTCACATCCCGACCCTGACAGCCCCCGCAAACGCAAAAAGCCCGTAAATAAAGGGCTTTATGCGTTTTCGGGGTGAAAAAAAGTGTAAAATCGGGAATTTCTAACGCTAAAACCTCAGATTCCAACGCTGGAAGCACAATTTCTAACGCTGAAACCTCAGATTCCAACGCTGGAAACACAATTTCCAACGCTGTCATCCCTTGACAATGCCCCGCCCCCTCTGGATTCCTTGTCGTAGCAAGGAATGACGGGGAGAAAGGGACTGGATTCCTTGTCGTAGCAAGGAACGACAAGAGAGTAACCGGATTACTCCACCCTAATCCCGGAACAAATTGGTTATAGGCATCCGGCGGTCTTTGCCGAACGCCTTGTCCGTCAGGCGGATTCCGGGGGGGCTCTGCCTTCTTTTGTATTCGTTTCCGTCTATAAGGCGGGCTATCCTGACAACGGTCTTTCTGCTTGCGCCGCACAACTTCACCGTCTCGGCGACGCTTTTGTCGCGCTCAACATAGTGGGTGATTATCTCATCCAGAACCTCATAGGGGGGAAGGTCGTCCGAGTCTTTCTGCCCCCTTCTGAGTTCGGCGGTGGGCGGCTTCCCGATAACCGCCTCAGGTATGGCGTCAAACCCCCGCCGCCCGTTGTAGTGGCGGGCAAGCCTGTAAACAAGGGTCTTCTTAACGTCCTTTATAACGGCAAACCCGCCTGCGGTGTCGCCGTAAAGGGTGGAGTAGCCGACCGCGGACTCGCTCTTGTTTCCGGTGGTGAGCACAAGAGAGCCGAACCTGTTGGAAAACCCCATCAGAATGTTGCCCCTTATTCGCGCCTGTATGTTTTCAGACGCAAGGCCGGGCTGTTTGAAAATCTCCGGAGCGCCCCTCCCGTAGGCGTCCGATATGGCGCGAATGGAGACGGAGCGGAGACTGATGCCGAGGTTTTTTGCAACCGCTTCGGCGTCCCTTACGCCCGATTTGGAGCTGAAAACCGAAGGCATGTTGAACGCCGCAACCCTGTCTGAGCCGAGGGCTTCAACGCCGATTGCTGCCACAAGGGCGGAATCTATCCCGCCGGAAAGCCCTATGACGGCGGTCTTGAAGCCGTTTTTGCTAACATAGTCCCGCGTTCCGAGAACAAGGGCGGAAAAAACCTCCTCCTCATTTGAGGCAAGCGGGCGGATACTTGCGGAAACGGGCGGCTTCTCTGCCGGTTGCGGCCTGCGGATACGATACTCCGCCGCGCCGCCCCCTGCCGGGGGGATTTCAACATCCGCCACAACGATATCCTCGCGAAAGCCGCGCGCCCGCGCAACCGTCTCGCCCCGGGAGTTGAAAATTGCGCTGTGCCCGTCAAAAACCAGTTCGTCCTGCCCGCCGACAAGGTTGCAGAACACAAGCGGCGCGCCGCCTTGCGCCGCCCGCTGTGAGAGCATCCTCTCCCTCCGCCGGGGCTTGCCCGCCGAATAAGGCGAGGCGGAAATGTTTACCATCAGGTTTGCCCCCTTTTTTGCCAGCCTCGCGGCGGGGCCGCCCTCAAACCATATATCCTCGCAAACTGTAACGCCCATTTTCAGGCCGCCGCCCTTGAAAACCGGCGCTTCGGAGCCGGGCTCAAAGTAGCGGTTTTCATCAAAAACCCCGTAGTTGGGAAGCAGGCTCTTTCTGTAAACCCCGGCGACCCCGCCGCCCGATATGACGGCCGCGGCGTTGTAAGCCGGCCCCCCGCGCCGGGCGCGCTCCGCAAAACCCACTATCATGGTCAGCGGGTATGCGGCGCTCTTGAGTTCGCGCACCGCCTCCGCATTCGCGTCCGTAAATCCGGGCTTGAGCAACAGGTCTTCGGGCGGGTAGCCGCACACCGCAAGCTCCGGAAAGCACGCCACGTCCGCCCCCGCCCTGAGGGCTTTTTCCGCCCCCCGGCGTATGGCGGAAATGTTGCGCCGGATATCCCCGACACGGCAGTTTATCTGGCACAGCGCCACCCTAACCCGCGGCACTTTCTTCCTCCGTTTTATACGGGGCGGCAAAAATCTCAACGCCGTCAAGCGTCCGGGACACCATGTCATCCATGCCGACCTCGGCGCTCAGCCGCCGCAGAACGGGAACTCTGCACCGCGTTCTGGGAGCGGGCGAGACCACTGAACAGCACTCATTGTAGGGGGCAATGCTGTGCCCGTAAGTGCCCGCGCGGCGCGCCTTTCCGATTATGTCGTCCTTGTCCCATCCGAGAAGCGGGCTGAGCACCAGAAAATCAAGCCCGGTGTAGGCGCACGATATGTTCTCAACCGTCTGGGAGGCAACCTGCCCTATGCAGTCGCCGGTGATAATGCCGCCGTAGCCGCGCGCGACCGCAATGCCGCGCGCCGCCTCAAGCATGAACCTTCTGAACAGAACCATCTCATACCCCCTGAAAATTTCGTCCTGAGGGAAAGCGGCGAGAACCCTTTCCTGAAAAAACCTGTAGGGGGCGAGAAACGTTTTTGAAGACGGCTGGTAGAGGCCGAGCGCGCCGAGCAGTCCGGCCATTTTGGTTTCGCGCACGGGAGACGCTTGGGGGAAAACGTGAAAGTGCAGAAAATCCACCGCGCAACCGCGCTTCATCAGGCAAAGCGCCGCCACGGGAGAGTCTATTCCGCCCGAAAGCAGGCACAAAAGCGGCGCGCCCGTGCCCACCGGAAGCCCGCCCGCGCCCGGACTTTTGCCGAAATGAAGCCGCGCCTCGTCCATGTCCACCCTGATGTGAACGGGCAGGTCGGGGGATTTGATGTCAACCTTCAGACCGAAGCGCAAACGGATCTTCTCGCCGAGACGCCTCTCTATTTCGGACGAGTTCACGGCAAACGATTTGTCCGCCCTTTTGGCGCGGACGCAGAAACTGACCGCCCCCGGCGACCTCTCAAGTTCCCGCCCGACCTCGCAAAGGCACATGTCGGCAATGTCATCCATGTTTTTCGGGCAGCCGAAATACGGCGCATACCACGAGATTCCGAACACGCGACCAAGGTTGCCGGGGTTGCCGCCCCGCACAATTATGCGCTCCCGTCCCGCCTCGCAGCGGCCCCCGGTCGCGCGCTCAATGTTGTCCGAAAGTTGTTTGACAAACGCGCCCCGGTTTTTTCCCTTGAGCGCCAAATCCCCGTAGTGAACAAGTACTCCCATTTGGCAAAATCTTTTATCCGAGGCGGCCTGTGATACTATACACTAACTTCTCGGCTATGAGGTTTGGTTTCAGGAAACTTGGGAAAGGCGCCGCGTTTGCGCTGGCCGTTGCGCTCGCGTGGGCGGTTGCCGCCGCGCACCCTGCGGGGTCGGAGGAAAACAGCCGCCCGAAAATTACCGGCGCCGTTTTTAACATTGTCCAAAACAACTTCCCCTACAAGTCTCAGATTGATTTCCCGAAGATGCTCAAAAAAGGGCTGGACAATCTGGAAACCCGCATAGACGAGGTTCTGGTTGAATGGGACAAAAACGGGGGCGGCTTCAAACTGGTCGCCGGACAGCAGGAAAGGGAGTTCCGCTACAAAGAGCCGGAATCGTGGGACGACCTGAAAAAAATTTCCTCGGACGCGTTCTCCTTCATCCGCAAAAACACGAATCCGGAGGAGAGAAGCGACAGCGATATTGAATACGCCCTTGTCAACGGAATGCTCTCAACCGTGGACAGGCACTCGCGCATTATCCCCCCGCGCGACTACGAGGAGTTCATCATTGAGACGGAGGGCAGTTTTACGGGTCTCGGCATTGTCATCAGCACGAGCAAGGGCTGGATAACGGTCGTCTCGCCCATTGAAGACACCCCCGCCTACAGGGCGGGAATGAAATCAGGCGACAGGATTGTCCAGATAGAAAACGAGTCAACGGTCAACATGTCCATCGTGGAGGCGGTTCACAGGCTCAGGGGGCCCAAGGGCGAGCCCGTGAACATACGCATACTCAGAGACTCCATGACCAAGCCCACGCCGCTCACCATAGTGCGGGACGTAATTAAAATAGAGAGCGTTGAGCACCACCTCTTTCCCGGCGGCATCCTCTACCTGAAGATAAAAAACTTCCAGAGAAACACCACCGACAGCGCGATTGAGGCGATAAAGGAAATAAAGAAAGAACTCGGGCGCAAAAAGGCGGAGATTGAGGGGATAATCCTTGATGTGAGGGACAACCCCGGAGGGCTGCTCAATCAGGCGGCCAGCATATCCGACATGTTCCTTAAATACGGCACTGTTTTCAGCGTGAAGAGCGGCACAAACGTAAGCCCCTACTCCGCCTCCGGGCGCGACCGCTTTGAGTTGCGTGAAAAAACCGTGGTGCTGATAAATTCGGGTTCCGCAAGCGCGTCCGAGATAGTAACGGGGGCGCTCAAGGAAAACGACAGGGCGCTTACCATGGGAACAAAAACCTTCGGCAAGGGCTCAATTCAGAACATCTTTGAACTTGAAGACGGCGCGGCGCTCAAACTCACCATAGGCAACTATCTGATACCGGGGGAGAAATCCATCCACAGGGTGGGAATCACACCGGACATATTCATAGAGGAAGTGGGCTTCTCCAAAAAAAAGGTGGTGTATAAAACTCCGGAATTCGCCTTTCTGCTTGAAAAATACCGCGAGGAGCGCGAGGACGAGGAAGGCGTCCGCGACCCCGACCCGCCCGTGCATTCTTTCAAGATTCTGAACGAATCGCTGACCGAGGAGGAAGAGACCCCGGACGGGGTGTCAAAACCGCCGAGCGACGGAGAGAAGAAAAAACGGAGGGAAAAAGACCCCCTCATAGCGGCGGCGCGCAGAATCATCACGGGCACAAACGGGATTTACAGAAGCGACATGCTCAAAACCGCCGGTGAAATACTTGAAGCCATAGGGCGCGAGGAAGACCTGCGCATAAGGGAAAAACTGGCAGGGCTCAAGGTGGACTGGGCAGAGGGGGAAAACGGGGGCGGCAGGGCGGACCTCAGGGTGAAAGTCATTCCGGAGGAGCCGGTTTTCAAGGCAGGGGACGAGGGGCGGATAAAGGTTGAGGTGTTTAACGCGGGAAGCGAGCCGGTTTACAAACTCACCGCACTCATCTCCTCGGAAAACCGGCTTCTTGACGGCAGGGAGTTTGTGTTCGGCAAAATCAACCCCGGACAGAAAGTGAAATGGGAAGCCCCGCTGAAAACCCCTGAAAACGTCCGCACCAGAAACGACGAGTGCGTTATCAAGTTCTTTGACTCCTCCCGCAAAGAGGTGTTTTCACAAACCTTCGCGGTCTCATTCAAGGGCAATGAGCGCCCGGCCATAAGTTACAACTACGAGATAGTTGACGACGGCAGGTTCGGTTCAAAGGGCAACGGAGACGGCAGAATATCGGAGGGGGAGACCGTCTCGCTGCTTTTCCGCATAAAAAACTCCGGCGCGGGCGCGGGCGAAGAGCTGGGGCTTTACCTGAAAAACCGGTCGGGCAAGAGGGTGTTTCTGGAAAAAGCGATAGAGGAACTGGGGGAAATGCGCCCGGGCGAAATGAAGGATGTGGCAATGAGGTTCAGGGTTGAAAAACAGGACAAGGACAAAGCGGCGGAAAAAGCCGAGTTTGACCTCACGGCAAACGATTTTCAAATCGGATTTTCGTCAAAATACGGCATAGAGATACCGGTGGTCGCGGCGGCGGAGTTTTCGCCGGAGCCCGGCGCGGTAACCCTCCCCCGCGACACGGAGATACTCGGCGGAAGTTTTGAGGGGGCGCAGGCGGTCTTTACCGCCGGGGCGGGCTCTTCATACCGCACGGAAGGCGCGGCGGGACAGTGGCTGAAAATCAAACTGGACGAAGATGCGGCGGGCTGGGTGAAAACATCCGACACCGTGGCGTTTGAAGGCGAAAAGCCGAGCCCCGACTTCCGCCACGCTCTGGAAAGGTCGCCGCTCATAACCCTTGAAGCCGTCCCCACGGTAACGGACAGCAACGAGATAGAGATAACCGGCTCCGCAAAAGACGCCGAGCCCGTGGTCAACGTATCGTTCTTCAACAACAACGACAAAATACACGTCATCAACTCCGGACGGAAAGAGCAGAACTTCACCTTTACCATTCCGCTTGAGGACGGCCTCAACAGGCTGGAGATAACCGCCAAGGACTCCGGCAACCTTAAAACCGTCCGCACCTTCTTCATCAGAAAAACAAGTTGAGAAACATTAAATTAACGATTGAATACGACGGCGCGAACTACAGCGGCTGGCAGAGACAGGCAAACTCCGTAAACACCGTTCAGCGGGAAATTGAACGGGCGATAAAAAAGGTTACGGGCGGGGAGGCGACCGTTCACGGCTCAGGCAGGACGGACGCGGGCGTCCACGCCCTCGGACAGGTGGCAAACTTCCTTACGCCCTCCGCCATGAAAACCGAATCCATCCGCAAGGCGCTCAATTCCGAACTGCCCGAAGACATAACGGTCAGGCGGGCGCAAGAGGTTGCGGAGGATTTTCATTCCCGCATTTCCGCGAAAAAGAAAACCTATTTCTACAGAATCCTGAACCGCCCCTCCCGCCCCGCGGTTGAGAGAAAAACCTGCTGGTTTATATCCGAGGAACTGGATTTTGAAGCCATGAAAGAGGCATGCCGCCGCATACCGGGCGAGCATGACTTCAAGGCGTTCTGCAACACAAACATCACCGTCAGGACAACCGTGCGGAGGGTTTTCTCCGCCAAACTTGCGCGCAAGGGCGGGTTTATTGTTTTCTCCGTTGAGGCGAACGGCTTTCTTAAAAGGATGGTCAGGTTTCTTGCGGGAACCCTTGTGCGGGTCGGGCGGGGAAGGCTCAGCCCGGACGGCTTTGAGCGCATTCTCAAAACCGGGAGGAAGACCCGCGATGTAATACCCGCCCCGCCCCGCGGGCTTTTTCTGGAAAAGGTCTTGTATTGAAAAGTGGTATAATAAGTGCCCTGCCATGCCGAAAATCCTTATACTTCCCGGAGACGGAATAGGCCCCGAAGTAACGGGGGCCGCCCTCGGAGTGCTTGAGGAAATTGAGAGAATAGCGAACGTTTCGTTTGAGAAAGAGACCGAACTGTTCGGCGGCTGCTCAATAGACGAGCGCGGCGTTCCGGTAACGGACGGGGTTTTGTCAAAGGCGGGCGCGGCGGACGCCGTGCTTCTGGGAGCCGTGGGCGGGGAGAAGTGGGAAAACCTTGACCACTCCCTCAAGCCCGAAACGGGTCTGCTGTCTCTCAGAAAGACCCTTGACACCTATGTGAACCTGCGTCCCGCAAGGGTTTACCCCGCCCTTGCGGACGCCTCAACTCTCAAACGCGAGGTGGTTTCAGGGGCGGACATACTGGTGGTGAGGGAACTCACGGGCGGCATATATTTCGGCGAGCCGAGGGGAATTGAAGACTGCGCGGGCGGACGGCGGGGTTTTAACACCCTCGTTTATTCAACGGCGGAGATAGGGCGCGTGGCGAGAAAGGCGTTTCTTGCGGCGCGGGCGAGAAGGGGCGAACTGGTGTCCGTGGACAAATCAAACGTGCTGGAGTCAATGGTTTTGTGGAGGGAGACGGTGTCGCAAATAGGCCGGGAGGAATTTCCCGACATAAAATTAACGCACCTGTATGTGGACAATGCGGCGATGCAGCTCATAAGAAGGCCCAAAACCTTTGACGTGCTGCTCGCGGGCAACCTTTTCGGAGACATCATAAGCGACGAGGCGGCCCAGCTTACGGGCTCTCTCGGAATGCTGCCGTCCGCAAGCGTGGGAGACGGCGCGGCAATATACGAGCCGGTTCACGGAAGCGCTCCCGACATAGCGGGAAGCGACACGGCAAATCCGCTGGCGGCCATTCTGTCGGCGGCCATGATGTTGAAACACTCTTTTGCCATGGACGCCGAGGCGGAGATGATAGACCGCGCCGTGAGCGCCGCTCTGGATGAGGGTTTCAGAACGGCGGACATATACGAGGAAGGAAGCAGGAAGGTCGGATGCCGCGAGATGGGAGAAACGGTGGCGCGGATGCTGGGCCGCCCGTAGAGCGGTCAGGCGGCTTTGAAGTTTTCGCCCGCGACCCGGCAAACAAGATCGGGCTGCTTGCCGCCGCATTGCAAAACGGCGGTTCCGCAACCGTTTCGGGGCTTGCGGGGGGAAGCGCGTTTCTGGTTGCGTCCGCCGTGGCCGGATACCTGAAAGCGGAACTCCTCTACATAACGAACTCGGAAAAAAGACGCGATGCGGCAAAGCGGGCATTCCGCTCGCTCGGGGCGGACTCCCGCGCTCTGTGCCTCACCCTCGCCGAGGCGGCGCAAAAAACCGTCTCCCCCTCGTTTCTTGAATCGGCCTCCCTGCGCATTGAAACCGGAGACCGGGCGGACAGGGACGAAACCGTGGCGCAACTCAGGCGCATGGGCTATAAAACAAGGGAGTTTGTCCGCCTCGCCGGTGAGATAAGCGTCAGGGGGGCGATAGTTGACGTGTTCGGCGCGGGCGCGGACAGCCCAGCGCGGGTTGAGTTCTCCGGCAGTGAAATAAGGTCTGTCAGGCTGTTTGACCCCCGGACGCAAATGTCCGTTGAGCGGGCGGGGAACGTAAAAATCCCCCCCGCGCGCATGGACGATGAGGAAAGGAATTCATCCGTCTTTGACCGCCGGGGGGAAAGTGTAGTTTTTCTTGAGACCGGCGGCGCGGCCGTGGCGCATGAGCCCTCGCCGCAGCGGCTTTCGGCGGAGGAAATAACGCAGAAACTCGCGCAAACAAAAACGGTTCGCGTGCTGAGCCTGAGCCCCGGCGACATAGACTTCAACACATCGCCCGTCCCGCTGTCGGGAGGGATAGCGGAAGCCGCGCGGACGCTTCAATCGCGGGGGTACGGGCTGAAGGTCTTTGCCGGAAACGGGAGCGAAGAGGGGCGGCTCCGGCATATTTTCAAAGAGCACAATGTGCGCGGCGCGGACATCTGTGCGGGAACTGCGGGGGGAGGGTTTGTGTTTCCCGAAATCGGAACGGCTTTCATAGACGCGCGAGACTTTGCGGAAACAATCCCCGCAGAGGAAACGGCGGCGGACAGACGGTTTCCCCCTTCCGCGTTTGAGTCCGCATTCGGGGAGATTAAAAACGGCGACCTTGTGGTTCACAGGGAGTTCGGCGTGGGCATTTTCAGGGGGTTGAAAAACATCTCCGTCCGGGGGCGCAGGGGCGACTTTGTTGAGTGCGAATACCACGGCGGAGACAGCGTTTACGTCCCCGCGTCAAAGATCGGGCTGCTTCACAGGTATGTCGGAAGCGAGGATGACAAACCGGTGATAGACCGGCTTGGGGGGCCGGCGTGGCGCAAAACCGTCCGGGGGGCGAAGCGGGCGACTGAAACGGTCGCCGGAGAACTGCTTGAGTTGTATGCGAGCAGAAAATCGGGCGGGGGGCACAGTTTTTCCAAACCGGGGGCCGAGTTCAGGGAGTTTGAAACGGGGTTTATGTTTGAAGAGACCCCCGACCAGAAAAAAGCCATTGACGAAGTGACGGGAGACATGGAAGCCCCCCGCCCGATGGACAGACTGATATGCGGCGACACCGGTTTCGGCAAAACGGAGGTCGCGCTCAGGGCCGCCCTCAAGGCGGTAATGGACGGCTTTCAGGTCGCCTTTCTTGTGCCCACGACGCTTCTTGTCTCCCAGCATCTTCAGACCGCCCGCGCGCGGCTCGCCAGCCTGCCCGTGAACACGGTCGCGCTTTCGCGGTTTAATTCGCCGGGGGAGGAGAAAAGAATTTTAGGCGAGATAGAGCGCGGATATGCGGACATAGTGGTCGGGACGCACAAAATCCTTTCGGGCAAGGTCAGGTTCAAAAATCTCGGGCTGCTCATCATAGACGAGGAGCACAAATTTGGCGTCAGACAGAAAGAGCGGCTGAAAACCATGCGGGAAAATCTGGACGTGCTGTCGCTGTCCGCAACGCCGATACCGAGAACGCTTCAACTCTCGCTTGCGGGAATAAGAGACATCAGTTCCATCAACTCGCCGCCGCGCGGGCGGCTTCCGGTGAAGATACGGATAAGCAAATGGAACGCGGGGCTCATACGCGAGATTGTCCTCAAAGAGAAAAAACGGGGCGGCGGGGTGTTTTTCATCCACAACAGGATTGAAACCATAGGCGCGGTGGCGGAGCGCCTCCGGGAGATAATTCCGGAGGTTTCAATGGAGGTTACCCACGGGCGGCTGGGCAAAAAAGACCTTGAGGACAGGGTCGGGAGGTTCGCGGGCGGGAAGATTGACATGCTGATAACAACCGCGATAGTGGAGTCCGGTCTGGACATTGCCGGGGCAAACACCATTTTTATAAACGACGCCCACAACTTCGGCATTGCGGACCTGTATCAACTGAAGGGGCGTGTGGGAAGGGGCTCGCTTCAGGCGTATGCGTGCCTGCTTGTGCCGGAGAGAAAGGAACTGAGCGAAGATGCGCTGCGCCGTTTAAGGCGGTTTGCGGAACTGTGGGACTTTGGCGGCGGGTATGAGCTTGCGTTTTCCGATTTGCGCATGAGGGGGGTGGGCAATCTGTTCGGGGTGGAGCAGTCCGGCCATGTGGCGCGTGTGGGCGTTGAGTTTTATCTTGAGATGCTGCGCGAGGCGACCGAGAGATTGAAGACCGGAAAAACGGCGGAAAAAATTGAGCCTGAAATAAGGACCGACCTTCAGGCGAGAATCCCGGATGACTATGTGGAGAGCGGGCGGGAGAGGCTGGTTTTTTACAAGAGGATTTCGTCATCGTCCGCCGGGGATGAGGTTCGCGCCCTCGCCGGGGAGGTGGAAGACCGTTTCGGGCCTCCGCCCGCGCAAGTGAAAAACCTGTTCGCGCTTGCGGCGTTAAAGACCGTGATGAGGGAGCACTCAGTGGGATTTATGGACATAAGGGAGGACGGCGCGGAGGCGTTCGGTTCCAAAGACCGGGCGGAAACAAAGGCGCGGTTCAGAAAGCAGGGCAAAGCGTGGAAGCCGTTTGCCGTGCGGGGAATGCCGAAAGGGGCGGCGGAGGCGGCGGCGCGAATGCTTTCTGAATTGCGGGCGGTTTGATAACTCCCCCGCTACTCTTGACACATACGGGGGCGTTTATCAGACTAACCGCCTCAAATGGCCCGCAAGATGACACCCGAAGAGAAAACTGCCTATTCGCGGTTTTTTCCAAATCTTGATGTCAACTCCGCCGTTGTAACCGGCGAGGCAAATTCGGATTACAACTGCATCGCCTGGACGCTTGGCTTTACCACGCGAAAAGAATGGCCCGGCTTTTACATTGAAGATTTTGACAACTTCTACGGGTTGCGCGGGTATGTCCGTGCGTCTGAAGGCCCCATAGCGGCTTTGGGCAGAGATGAGACCAAAATGACCCATGCCTGCGTTTCCGGCCACGGCCCCGGCTGGGAATCAAAGATAGGAATAGATTTGCGCATTCAGCACCGCCTTGATGAATTAGAGGGCGGTATTTACGGAAAGGTCATTGCCTTTTATAATAAGAGAGTAAGATTTGCCGAAAGCACGGAGGTCTATGAAGTGGCAAGAGTAACGGAAGACAGGGATGTCAGCATAGGGCGCGGTCAAAAAGATGTCATCCGGCGTTTTGTTGAGCAGGTTGACGATGAGACCAGAAGCGAGTTTGAAAGAAGATATTCTTTGTGGCAAACCGTCTGTCATGCTCCCCCCATTTCCTTCATGTCAGACCCCGATTCCGTGAAGGATACCAAAACCTTTTGGGATTTGGTTGAGATGGGTGAGAAGATAATCCCGCTTGTTGTGGAAAAGATGACCGGAAAATCGGGATTCTCAATTATTTCACTTTACGAGGAACTCCAGCCTAATAAAGACCTTCATTTTACGGACCAAGCCTCGCGGTTTGAAGGTGAGATGATACGGGCGAAACGAACCGTCGCGCGGTGGATTGAGGTTTCGCAGAGGGGTTGACCCCTTTTTGTTATTCATACGAAACAGCAACGGCGGGAGGAGGAGGCGCGAATGCTTTCTGAATTGCGGGCGGTTTGATGCGGAAACTCCGGACTCCTTTGAATGCCTGTTAACGCTTGAACTTTGGCATCAGTTTGGGGATTTCAAAGTTGCCCCAACACTTTTGCGAAAGGTCTATTCCCATAGGCGGAAAAGAGCCATGAATCACCTTGATTCCTCGGGATTGAAGGAATAAAGTCTCGGTCCGAAGAAACAACAACTGCCACATCATAGGCATTCGCCCATGCCAATTTGATCATATCGGTAACCATCGCTGTATCTATGCCTTTTTCCTGTGTCCCGCGCATGTCCGCATTGCAGTGTGGACAGGTAGGGATTGTTTTCTGGCAAACGGGACAGTTGGGTGGCGATTTGACCTTTTGCCTGTGTTTCAGAGTGGCATGAGTTCCTGAAATTCTGTTCAGAGTATTCTCAAACCAATTTCTAAGATTGCGCTCTTTTTTTTGAAGCAGGGTCATAGGAACCATACACATGCATGGCCTCAAAAGAGACAGGCAAACCGGCATCTATTATCTGCCCTGCTTCATCTGCCAGAACTCGCCCGACCAGATGCCAGTCTGTTTTAAAGTCTTGATTTTTATCTTTCAAGGATAAGGAAAAGTTCCAAAAGTCAATAAACACGCGCACTCGTAACGGTTTCTTTTCTTCGGCTGTATCCGCGCTCATGTTTTCCCCTCCTAAATGAAACGAGGACGCACAAAGGCGTCCTCGGGGCTTTCAGTGTCGGCTCCCTTGCTACGACCAAGTCGCAGAGTTCGCCGATGGGTCATCATGCGGATTAGTGTAAGAGATTCTTTTGCCGTGTCAAGCATGCAACGCGCCGCCGTTGAACTCGACAAGGAATCCATAGGGGGTGGGGCATAAAAAAAAGCGGCCCCCGAAAGAACCGCCTTTTTTAGGAGATGTCGCTACAGGTGGCGTTTCACCATGAGAATTGAATCCCCGATTTAATTCCCTTTTCGTCAAAGCCGGTATCCGTTGCCCCGCTGAAATGAACTTGGATTTGCTCATTTACGCGAACCCCGAAACTTGCGGCCATGCCGTGTTCGCCCCTGTAACCGGCATGAGACAAACCAACGGTTGCCCGCTTGCCCGGCTCAACATAGAGGGCTCCCTGAGCCATTGCCATAGCGATACCCTTGTTGTAACGCTTATCGCTCCGTTGAAATTTGCCGAGTTCACTTTCAACAAAGCCAAGTCGGTCTTCGTGGTCGGCTATGTCTCTTGTGTTGGTGTCTATGGTGGCGTTCATTGCCCGAAAGTCGTATGCGCCGATACGCACATTTCTATCAGAGGCTTCACCGATGGCGATATCATCATTGCGTCCCAATTTCACACCATGCCCGATTGCAATGCCGCCACCGCCTTGCGCCAATGAATTAACCCCGATTGCAACGCCGCCACTACCATCCGCCTCTGCGTTATAACCGATAGCCACCCCGTCGGTTCCGGCATTTGTGTTTGACCCGATAGCCGTTGCAGCGCTTGCCGCCAATGCGCTGTGGCCGAAAGCCACTGAATCTGAACCCTGCGCCGAAGACATTATCCCGGCATTAGTAGCGCGGACTCCCGTGCCTATCCCCACACCGCCAGCCGGAGCAATCGGCGTTACCGCTTCCGCTCCCCGGACAGTCGGCAGTGAGGCGGTGTCAATACCGCTTTGAATTGCGGGACGGCGCGGTTCTGGAAGACGGGGAGGACTACCCATTCCATCATCCTCATCCTCTTTTTCCTCCAACTGTCTCCGTTCATATTCCGCTTGAGCGTCAAAACCGGCGGCATTGGCAAGGGCGTTCAAACTGTAGATTCCAACCCAAACATTCGTCTGACTGTCACCTATGCGGATTTGCTCTCTTTCGGCTGACAAATCACGACCAATTACGATTGCGTCAAGTCCGTTTGCGAACGCGCTTCGTCCTATGGCATTAGTCGCCTCCGCTTGCGGGGCAAACAGCAACACCGCCACGAGAAATGTTATCAGTTCTTTTCTCATTTTTTCTCCCTCCTTTGAGAGTTTCTCGGCTTTGATACCGGATGTTTCAATGATTGTAAGTTTATCCAATCCCCCTCTCGCCATTCCTTGCTCCGACAAGGAATCCAGAGGGGACAGGGCATAAAAAAAGGCGGCCCCCGAAAGAGCCGCCTTTTTGGTGAGGTGTCGCTATAGGTGGCGTTTCACCATGAGAATTGAATCCCCGATTTAATTCCCTTTTCGTCAAAGCCGGTATCCGTTGCCCCGCTGAAATGAACTTGGATTTGCTCATTTACGCGAACCCCGAAACTTGCGGCCATGCCGTGTTCGCCCCTGTAACCGGCATGAGACAAACCAACGGTTGCCCGCTTGCCCGGCTCAACATAGAGGGCTCCCTGAGCCATTGCCATAGCGATACCCTTGTTGTAACGCTTATCGCTCCGTTGAAATTTGCCGAGTTCACTTTCAACGAAGCCAAGTCGGTCTTCGTGGTCGTTGATACGGGCGTGTGCGCTTCCGGTGGCGCTTGCGCGGTCGGTTCTTGAACCGATGCGGTCGTCTATATCCTCAAGGTCGTATGCGCCTATACGCACATTTCTATCAGAGGCTTGACCGATGGCGATATCATCATTGCGTCCCAATTTCACGCCATACCCGATTGCAACGCCGCCACCATCGCCTTGCGCCAATGAATTAATCCCTATTGCAACGCTACCAGTGCCGTCCGCCTCTGCGTTATAACCGATAGCCACCCCTGAGGTTCCGGCATTTGTGTTTGAGCCGATAGCAGTCGCTCCGGAGCCCCCCGCCCCCGCCATGTGGCCGATAGCCGTTGAATCCACACCCTGCGCCGAAGACATTGTCCCGGCATTAGTAGCGCGAATAGGGTCGTTCATTCCCACACCGCCAGCCGGAGCAACCGGCGTTACCGCTTCCGCTCCCCGAACGGTCGGCAATGAGGCGGTTTCAATGCCGCTTTGAATTGCGGGACGGCGCGGTTCAGGAAGACGGGGAGGACTACCCATGCCGTCATCCTCATCCTCTTTTTCATCCAACTGTCTCCGTTCATATTCCGCTTGAGCGTCAAAACCGGCGGCATTGGCAAGGGCGTTCAAACTGTAGATTCCAACCCAAGCATCCGTCTGACTGTTGCCTATGCGGATTTGTCTGGCTTCGGTAGTGGACACATCACGCCCGATTGCTATGCTGTCAAGCCCGTTTGCGATAGTGCCGTAGCCAATGGCAATTCCGCCCTCTCTGCCTACATACGCCTCCGCTCCAACGGCAACGGCGTCTTTTGCTTCCACATTTGCCAAGTGACCGAGGGCAACATTATCACGCTGAATAGAATATGCCCCTTTGCCTAACACCGTTGCGTTTCGGCCTTCCGCTTTTGCCAAGTAACCAACTACTGTTGCGTTTGCTTGGTCGGCAAGTGTCCCCCTGCCAACAACGGTTGACCCGTTCCCCGTAGCCTGCGCAAACTGCCCAACCGCCGTTGCGTCATTGCCATCCGCCTCCGCATTCTGCCCGACTGCGGAAGCATTCTCTCCTCCCGCAACCGACATAAAACCGACCGCAACTGCTCTGTTACCAGTCGCTTCCGCTGAAGAACCGACCGCAACCGTGCGTTCCCCGGTGGCAACCGCTTTAGTTCCAAGAGCAGTTGCAAACTCTTGTGTGGCTTCCGCAGATTGACCCAATGCAGATGAGAAATTGCCTGTTGCCTGTGCGCTTTGCCCTAATGCGGTAGCGTTCTTTCCGCTTGCAATCGCCCCCTGCCCGAATGCCGCAGAAAGGTCTCCGGTCGCCTGTGCCGCCTCTCCGATTGCGGTTGAGGATTGCCCGTTTGCAAGGGCCGCCTTACCCAATGCAGATGATGCTTCGCCAAACGCCATAGCCCCTTGCCCAAGCGCAGTTGATGAATCTGCGGATGCGTTTGCATACGCCCCAAGAGCGGTTGACGCTTTCATGTGCGCCCATGCTTCCCTTCCCGCCGCTGTTGAATCATTACCCGCCGCCATTGCCGTCTGCCCCAATGCGGTTGAACTCTGCCCGCTCGCGACCGCTCCCTGCCCCAATGCCGCAGAATAGTTTCCGGTTGCCTGTGCCGCTTCTCCGATTGCGGTTGAAGAAACCGCGTTTGCATGGGCCGCATGTCCCAATGCAGATGATGACACGCCTAACGCCTCCGCCCCCTGCCCCAATGCGGTTGATGAATCTTTGGAGGCGTTAGCATACGCCCCAAGAGCAGTTGACGCTTTCATGTGCGCCCACGCTTCCCTGCCCGCCGCTGTTGAATCATTACCCGCCGCCATTGCCGTCTGTCCCAATGCGGTTGAACTCTGCCCGCTTGCGACCGCTCCCTGCCCCAATGCCGCAGAATAGTTTCCGGTAGATTGTGCCGCCTCTCCGATTGCGGTTGAGGAAACCGCGTTTGCATGGGCCGCATGTCCCAATGCAGATGACGAGACACCAAAAGCCTCCGCTCCCTGCCCCAATGCGGTTGAGGAATCTTTAGAGGCGTTAGCATACGCCCCAAGAGCAGTTGACGCTTTCATGTGCGCCCACGCTTCCCTGCCCGCCGCTGTTGAATCATTACCCGCAGCCATTGCCGTCTGTCCCAATGCGGTTGAACTTTGCCCGCTCGCTTCCGCCCCCTGTCCGAATGCAGATGAATGGTTTCCGGTCGCATGTGCCGCCTGTCCGATTGCGGTTGAGGAAGGCCCTGTGGCATTTGCCTCATGACCCAATGCCGATGATGAATCGCCTTCTGAACGCGCCCCCTGACCAAGCGCGGTTGAAGAATCTCCAAAGGCGTTTGCGTGAACTCCAAGCGCAGTTGACGCTTTCATATGCGCCCATGCTCTCATACCAACCGCCGTTGCTTGCTCTCCTTCCGCCACCGCTTGCGCTCCAATGGCTATAGCGTCTCTCTCGCTTGCGGTTGCGGAATAGCCCACCGCTACTGTGTTGTCTCTTGTGGCAAGCGCATTTTGACCAACCGCAGTTGAGAAAGCCCCTCTCGCAAAAGATTCCTGACCTATGGAAACAGACGCTCTGCCGGACGATTTTGCCTCCGCTCCGAAAGCGGTTGAAAGCGCCCCTCTTGCCCGTGATTCCGCTCCAACGGCGGTTGCCTTCATGCCGCTTGCCAGAACATCTGAACCTATGGCGGTGGATGCAAGTCCGCTTGCGTTTGCGCCTTGACCCAATGCCGTTGAACCGCGATGGAAAGACCCCAAACTGTAACCCTCTCCCCTTGCGTTTGCATTTTGCCCAACGGCGGTTGCCCCGTCTCCGGCGGCTTTTGCATCCTGCCCAACCGCCGTTGACTGTCTGCCGGTGGCTTGTGCCGCTTGCCCAACCGCCGAGGCGTTAACACCCGCTACGGCATTCACCCCAAGCGCGGTTGAATACGCGCCTCTTGCCTTTGCCCCGTTACCGAAAGCGGCGGCGTTGTAGCCTCGCGGTTCTCTTGTGTAGCCGACCGCCCTTCTTATATCTTCGCTCCAATCTCTTGCGGGGGCCGGACTGCCGCCACCGCCACTATTAGCGGATATACCGCTCGCTAATGCGGCTAAAGAGTAGTTGCCGATTGTTACATCTGTAATTGCCAAATCGCCGATACGGATTTGTCCGGCATTGGCGACTATACCGCGCCCGATTGCTATGGCATTGTCGCCGTTTGCCCGTGACTCCGCTCCGATTGCTATGGCGTTCATTCCTCCCGCAAAAGCGTTATAGCCATAAGCGGCGGAATAGTCTCCGCTCGCGTTTGAGTCTTCGCCGAATGCGGTGGCACTTATTCCGGTGGCGGTTGCGTCTTTAATGACATCTCTGTTGACTACTGTATCAATCGCCTCATCTATAATTCTATCTTCCCCTGTTTCTTCCCTGATTATCCTCCTGACATCGGCGGAGTTTGAGCCGGAGCCAGAAAGGTCGGCAAGATTGTAAGCGCCTATGAAAACATCGGTATAAGAAGAGTTGCCAATGCGGATTTGATTCTCTCCAGCGGACACTCCGCGCCCTATGGCGATTGCGCCGTTGCCGGTTGCGCTTGCCAATGCGCCAAGAACGGTTGAGTGGTGATAACTGGCATTTGCCATGTGGCCCAATGCTACCGTGTCGTCACCTGTAGCCCTTGCCTTATGACCGATTGCACTGGAGTTTGAGTTCGCTTGATAGTAGGCAGTCTCGGGAATGCGGACAGTGCAACGCTTCAAACCAGTCAACGGATAACCGAAGACTGTGCATTCTACAATCTCCACTCCTTCGAAGTCAGGAGAACCATCATAACCATGCCGAACCTCCTCATGATAACGAGTATAGGAAATAAATCTCCCCGCCAATGCCCCCTTACCCAATGCTGTTGAATTATGTCCGGGCGTCATCGCCTTATGCCCAACCGCCGTTGACTCATAGCCATTGGCCATTGTCCAATCCCCGACCGCAGTCGCTCTTGTTCCGGAGGCGCTTGAGTGCGGCCCAACGCTCCAACCCCGCGCCCCCGCTTGCGATACCATTCCGACAACCAGAAAAGCCGCCGTCAAAAAAGTTTGTGTCAATGATTTTCTCATTGGTCAATTCTCCTTCGGCCTGACACTCTCGGCGCCGGGCCGTGTGAACATCCTATACATAAAGTCTAGAAGGTCTGCACCTTTTCCCGCTTTCGTGGGTCTTCTATGAGTAACAGAGACCCAGCAGGGACAACCTTATGTATAAGTTTGATGTTCACGGTGGCTACTCTATATGTCCGCCCGCCAACCTGTCAAGCACAACAGTAGAAAGTTTCACATCTCCCTGACAGACCCCGAAACTGCATAAAACCCCCGCCCCCTCTGGATTCCTTGTCGGAGCAAGGAATGACGGAGAAAACTCCGCCCTCAATTGACTTTCCCCTTCAACCGGTAAAATAGAAGCCGTGATACGCAAAGGTTTTATCATTTCAGTCGCGGCGGCCTT
>JAPOUR010000034.1 GCA_026708565.1 Candidatus Dadabacteria bacterium | reverse complement strand
GTAGAGTGTTATAATACACCATCTGTTGCTATGGAACGACTGAAACTCCTTATAAAGTCACTTGGATGGAGGGTAAAAGCGGAGATTGTCCGCGCCGTTCTCTCCTTGCTTGTTATGCCGAACCGCGCCTCTCGCTCCTACGGTTTGAACGGGTCTCCGAGAGTTCCCAAGATAACGATTTCTCTGACATCCATTCCCTCCCGCCTTTCCCTTGTTCACCTGACGATAGAAAGCGTCATGAGGCAAACGGTTAAGCCGGACAGGATAGTCCTGTGGCTCTCCAAGACATACAAGGCGGAGGAGTTTGCGGGATTTGATTGGGAAAACCTTCCTTTGCCGTTGTATGATCTTCAAAAAAGAGGGCTGGAAATTCGGTTTTGCGAGGATACGGGGTCTTACAGAAAACTTATCCATTCCATCAAACAGTTTCCCGATGACATAGTGATAACCATAGATGATGATGTTTTTTACCATTCCGACACCATAGAGAAACTGTATAAAGCGTATTTGAAAAACGGACCGGATTTTGCCTATTGCGGAAGAAGCAAAATAATGGGAGTTACTTCCAAAGGTGACCTTGAACCCTACGAAAACTGGCCGCTTTCATATTCTTCGGAAGACAACGGAAAGAATCTGTTTTTTACCGGAACCGGAGGAGTTCTATATCCTCCCGGCGTTCTTGGTGAAGAGGTGTTGAAGGCGGAGGAGTTTTTGAAACTCGCCCCTCATGCGGATGATGTGTGGTTTAATGCCATGTGTCTCCTACAAGGCAAGAGAGTCTTTCAAATTCAGGGCAAAGAACCCGTGCGACTTGGAACTGCGAAGGTGTCCGCCCTTGGCAGACTGAATCTTCACGGCGGACGGAATGACACACAACTGAAAGCGGTTTTTGACTGTTACGATCTCTATAAAAGATTGAAGTAGAGTTGCCTCTGTTTCAGGCTTCTAAAGTCTGAAGATTCGTTTGAATGATCTCTTCAACGCCTTTCTCAGAGTGCCTCTCCAAAAGATGGTTTTCATCGTAATGTTCAGGTGGCACGGGTGACCGACCGAGAGCATCAACTCTTCCCGTGTAATATATGGGGCATTAACCTCTTCCGTTTTATTTTTGTTCACATACAGAACCGTGTTTTGCTTGTATTGTCCCACTACCTTGCCGTCATTCCACACCTTGGGCCTGATGATGTCAAACGGGACGTATCCCTTTTTCTCAAATATGTCCGCCCAGTAGTCCTGCCATTGTTCGTTAAGGTGATTGGTTCCGCTTTGGATTGGAGTAGCGGCGGAAAAGAGAACAAAGTCCGACAGGGTGGTCAGGTAGTTGACAAATTCGTTTGCTCTTTCCGGCGGCAGATGCTCCGCGACTTCCAGACTGATAGCAAGATCAAATCTTTGCTTCATATCGGGGAGTGCTTTAGCCATATCCGCTTCAAGAAAATCCTCTTCCTGAATTTTGAGATATTGGCGGTCAACCCAGCGCCCGTCAATCCCCTTTACGGTTTCCGTTTGGTGGTTTGCTTTCAGTGTTTGAAGCCAATACCCCGTTCCGCACCCGACATCAACCGCCGACTTGATTGGCGGCAGGGATTCAGCCACAACAGAGAGAACCCGCTCCGCTGAGTGGGCAAACCCTTCTTTGTCAAATTCCTTGTAGAAATTGCTGTCATATTTCTTGTATGGATTGTCCATTAACCCCGATTATAACAGGGTTTACTCCTTCCCGCCCGCAGTTTCGCCACTTCTTTGCCGGGCAAACTCACACGGGCTTTCAAGGAATACAGGTTGAGAGGGCTATCTCCTGAAGGTATAATTCAGAAGATTTGTCCTGTTGTTTCAATGTCAACCAATCTCACATTTCCCCGTCTTGACTGCCTGCCGCCCGACCAGCGCAACTTGTGGCCTGAATTGCGGGAGGTGCCGGATGACTTCGTTCTTTACGGCGGCACTGCGCTTGCTTTACATCTGGGACATCGCCAAAGCGAGGATTTTGATTTTTTCAGTTCGGAACCGTTTGACCCGAAACGGCTTCTCAACAGTTTGAACTTGCTGAAAGGGGCGATGATAGAACGGACGGATGCCAACACGCTTTGTGTCGCATTGCTTGACAGCAATATCAGCCTGAGTTTTTTCGGAGGGCTGTCGCCGGACATGCTTGCTGTATTTGATGCAGTTCAGGCGGACAACGGAATATCAGTGGCGTCCGTAGGCGATGTTTTCGGTTGCAAGTGCGCGACCATTCAATCGCGGGCGACATTCAAAGATTACTTTGATATATGGGCCGTGCTTGAGATGACGGATTACACTTTGACTGACGGTCTTTCATTTGCCGCCGCGATTTATGGCGAGGCGTTTGACCCTCATTCAACGCTTTACTCGCTGTCTTATTTTGATGATCTTGACAAACCGCTTTCGCAAGACAAGCGGAACGATATTCAAAATGCCGTTCAAGCGGTTGACCTTACTGAATTGCCTGTTGTTCAACCAAGAGGTCCGATACAATCCACCCTCAGAGGCCGTAATGACAAATGAAGATCGAAAAACGGCGCTTGAAGTTGCCAAGCGGGTCAACTGGTATACGCCGCCCGATGAAGTTGTAAGCAATACGCCTCTATTCATCTCCCAAGTAATGGCGCGGGGGGGTGTGCGGGACATCGTATGGATGCTCCGCAAGTTTCCGGTGGAGCAACAGCGGGATGCCTACATTAAAGCCCCTCCGGGCTTGTTTCCCCGAAAGTGCTGGGCGTATTGGGGTCTGATGCTGTTCGGCAGTCCGGATGCCAAACCCTACCCGGTGAGGTTTCCGGACATTCCTGAGAGTAAAACCATCCGCTGGCCCGGCTTTTGAGGGTTTCCCGTCCGGCGGCGCAAACTGTTGCAATTTATGTAATTTAGTCTAAAATTACCGCACATGCAGGCATTGAAGGAACTGAAACGGCGTTTAATTCCCGGTCGGGTGTACCGGCGGGCGGATATTGCGGCGCTCTCCGGCGCCGCTGACCGTTATCTGCGGCAACTGGTTGAAGCCGATGAATTGAGGAAGCCTATGGCCGGTGTTTACTACCGTCCCCGGAAGTCCGCTTTTGGCAATGTTCCCGCCGACGAGCGCAAAATTATTGAAGCCTTTCTGAAAGACAATGATTTTCTGGTGGTCTCCCTCAACAGTTACAACACTCTGGGAGTGGGAACGACGCAACTGTATAATGAGCGGCTTGTTTACAACCGCAAGCGCGACGGTCGTTTCTGTCTTGACGGGCAAAAATACTACTTTCTGAAGAACAGAAAATTTCCCGGGAAAGTTACCGAGCCGTTTCTGCTGGTGGATCTTGTGAACAACATGGATTTGCTGGCGGAAGACCGCGATGCGCTCAAAGACGCAATAGCCCGCAAGGCGCTGGAACTGGGCGCCACAAAAGTCAGCCGCGCCGCGCGGGCGTACGGGAAAGCCGCCACGAAGAAATATCTCAAACGCTTGCTGGAAGAAGGGAATTCCGCCGATGCCGGATAAGAATTTTCTGCACCGGCATCCTGAATTTGAAAGCGGTAATTATCTTGACGATTGACGAGAGAGTGCGTATATGTTACTGACAGGCAAGGTAAAGGTTGTTCAGTATGAGGAGGAAGATGGCAAAAGTCCTTTCAAGTCATGGTTTGACAGTCTTGACCACATTGCCGGTTTGAAGGTGCAGGGAGCGATTTTCAAGATGCAGAAGGGCAATTTCTCAAACGCAAAATTTCTGGGCGGCGGAGTTGGTGAATACAAAGTAAAGTTTGGTCCCGGATACAGGATTTACTTCGGCAGAGACGGGGAAAGGTTAATTATACTGCTCGGAGGCGGAACCAAGAAGAGGCAGACGCGCGATGTGAAGGTCGCCAAAGAACTTTGGAAAGAATACAAAGCAGGAAAGGGAAAGGAGGTAAAAACCCAATGGCATTGAGAGATTTTTCTGAGACTGTAATGGAGCGTGCAAAGCGAGACACCGAATTTCGGGTCGGTTTGCTCACCGAGGCGGTGGAACATTTTGCGAAAGGTGAGGCGGACATTGCCAAACTGTTTCTGCGGGACTACATAATGGCGACCATCGGCTTTGACGGATTGGCAAAGATTACCGATAAGAAGCCGGAGAGTTTGATGAGAATGTTGCGCCCTTCCGGGAATCCGAGTTTGAATAACATATCAAAACTTCTTGCGTCTCTGCACAAGCACGAAGGCGTGGAACCCCGCGTTCTCGCAGAGTGAAATCGCCTAGGTCGTCTGCACAAGCCGTTTCTGACTCCCTCGGAATCTGGCGGGGGCGTGACGTGTTGAGTGTTATAATACGCTGTCCGTTGCTGTAGCGGGCGGTGAACCCATGTCAAAACCAAACAGTGAAAAGAAAAACTTTCTGAAAGACGCCTCATGGCTTTTCAGCGGTGAGATGGGAAGGTCCGTATTTGCGGGTCTGGAAACCATTATTCTCGCCCGCTTTCTGGGGCTTGAACAGTTTGGCGTTTTTGCTCTGGTCATCTCCTTTGTGGGAATCGTCAACGGGTTGCTTGACCTGAACATCAAAGAGCCCATCGTCAAGTATGTGGGAATGTATCGGGAGAGGAATGACAAGGAGAAGACACTCTCTTTTGTGAAGTTCTTTTATCTGGTTGATTTTCTCTCAGGGGCGGCGGCTTTCGCAGTGGCGGTTCTGCTTGCGGGGGTTGCCAATGAGTTCTTCATCAAATCGGAGGGCGCGGTTGAGTTAGTCGTTATTTACTCTTTCTACCTGCTTGTTGTTACGCTGAATAAAAATTCCCAATCTCTTCTGGTCGTTTTCCAGAAATTTAAGCGGGTTACCACACTAACGGTGACTGCGACCGGAATCAGGTTTTTGTTCGTTGCCGCCGCCCTAATCGGAGGGACGGGCATTAAAGGCGTCCTTGCCGCGCATGTTGCGGCGGGGTTTGTGAACTCTGTCATATTTCAGTTTTTCATTCATCGCACATTGCGGGATGAGGGGTTGGGCGGATGGATTTTTGCCAATCTTGGAGCCGTGAAAGGCGAGATGAGAGGTGTTGTTTCGTTCACTTTGAGTTCAACCTACTCCGCTTTTATCGGCAATGTTTTTGACAAAAACATTGCCGTACTGGTTCTCGGAAACCTGTTTGACAGTTCGGCTTCGGGTCTTTACAAAACGGCGGCGGTTTTCTCAAAGATAATCGGAAGGGTCGTAACCCCGGCTACAAGGGCGCTGTATCCCGCTCTTGTCCGGCTTGAGGAGCAACGCTCATACGCGGATTTCAGGAAGGTGGTTTCCTACTCAACAAAATTGCTTTTGAAAATCATCGTTCCCGCAGGCGCGGCGGGTTTTATCTTTGCCGATGAGATTATTACAATCTTCTTCGGCGCCGAATACACGGGCGCGGCAAACGCAATGAGAATCATACTTGCGGCGGAGTTGCTGTCCGGTTTTTCCTTCTGGATTCCAAGCGCCTATCTTGCGCTGGGAAGGGCATGGTTCAGAGCGTTTCTACAGTCCGGCGGCGCCGTGCTTTATGCCGCCGCCCTGTTTCTGCTCACTCCCGCCTATGCTCTTGAAGGGGCGGCGTTTGCCAGATTCGCCCCGCTTGTGATTCTTTTGCCTATGGCCGCTTTTCTTTTTATGGAGATCAAGAAAAGAGAGCGCCTTATGTAGGTTTTCCGGCGATTTCCCGAAACAGTTTTTTGTGTTCGGCAACGGCTTTTTCAATCGTGAAGTTTTTCGCCCGCTCTTTTGCTCCCGTAGCGAGATTTTGCCTTAAATTGCCATCCTTCAAAACCCGTTCAATTTCGCCCGCCATACTCTCCGCGTCCCCGACCGGAACAAGCAACCCGCTCTTGCCGTCTTCAATCATCTCATTTGCGCCAAATTGGTGGTCTGTGCTGACTACGGGAATGCCGAGGGACATTGCTTCAAGCAAACTGTTTGAGAATCCCTCAAAAACTGATGAAGAAACATACACATCCGCCGCCTTTATAAAGGGGTGCGGGTTTGCCTGCTCTCCGGCGAGGCAAACCGCATCTTCAAGGTTCAGCCGTTTAATTTGCTCTTCCAGTCCGTCTCCAATATCACCGTCCCCGACTATCACCAGCCGGGCATCTGATGTTTCCCGCAAAATCGCAACCGCATTTATGAGGGTTTCAAAACCCTTCTGTCTGACGAGCCGTCCGACAGACGCGACAAGCGGCGTTTGCCTGTCTAATATCCACGGATGATTTGCCTCTTCCGTTGCCTGCCGCTCAATTTGTTCAATATCAATGCCGTTATAAATTACATGCGGCTTTGATCTCAGATTGAAGGTCCGCTGTGTCGCCTCCGCAAGTTGCGAACTGTTGGCGACCACTTTTGACGAAAGCATTCTGGCGGTTTTCAAAACCAGATAATTCCGCCGTTTCCCATACCTGCTTTCCTCCATCCGCGCCGCCGGGTTGTTCATCTCCGCCATTACCGTTGGAATTCCCGTCATCCGCCCGGTTATCCCGACCGCCAAATTCATACTTGTGGCGCGTGTGTATATGACATCGGGCTTGAAACTCTTTGCGGCAAGGTGGAGCGACAAAACCTTTGCGGCAAATTTCAGAGGTCTCAGAGAAGACAGAGTTTGCGCCTCCGCCACTTTAACTTCGGGCGAAAGTTCTCCAAGCAACACCCCCTCCTTTTTCAGCAGGAACACGCAAACTTCCGTGTTTTCCCGCCCGCACAGTCCGTTTGCAAGGTTCACGACCGCCCTCTCCGCGCCCCCGATGCGGAGATGCCCGGCAACAATCATCACCCTCATTTTCCCTCTCCAACCAAATCCCTGAAAAGCGCAGAGTAGTTCTCCGTCATTTTCCCGGCGCTGAAATGTTCCGCCCGCTCCCTTGCGGCGGCGGATATCCGGCCCGCAAGCGCGGGGTCTTTAATCAGCCGCAGGATTGCGTCCGCCATCTCCTGCGCTCCCCCCACGGGAACAAGCAAGCCGCTTCTGCCGTCCTCAATTATCTCGTTTGCGGCAAAACGGTAATCGGTTGAAACACACGGCCTGCCGAGCGACAGGGCCTCCAGCAACGTGTTTCCAAACCCCTCATAAACGGACGGTTGCGCGTATATGTCCGCCGCCGCGATAAACGGATACGGATTTGCCCTGCCGCCCGCAAGACAAACCGCATCCTCAAGCCCCAGCCGCTTGATTTGCCCTTTCAAGCCGTCCCTCATTCCGCCGTCCCCCACTATCAGAAGGCGGGCGTCCGCGGTTTTCCTCAAAATCGCAAAGGCGTCTATCAGCGTGTCAAAACCCTTCTGCCTGACAAGCCGCCCGACAGACACCACAAGCGGCGATGTTCTGTCCGCAAGCCACTTGTGGCTTTGCGTCTCCGCGCTTCTTTTTTCCGCCAGTTCCGTGTCAATGCCGTTGTATATCACCCGCACATCGCCCCGCCCGTAATATCCGCCGCACTCGGCGGCAAGCCCGCGCGAAATGGCGGTAAAACAGTCCGCATGGCGGGCGAACAATCTGTGAGCGAAATAACTTGCCGGGCGGTTCTTTTTGAGAAACTCAACGCTGTTTCCCTCCGTCCACACGGTTTTAATTCCGAGGATTTTCCCCGCCGCCGTGTTGAGTATTTTTGTCCAGTGCCGTGAATAAAGGATGTCCGGCCTTTCCCTTCTCAACATTTGGAGAAACGAAAACACCCCCCCGACCTCAACCCTCACGTTCCCGTCCGTCTCATTTTCAAGTTCTCCGCCGCCAAGCGCGAAAACCGCGCACTTAAAGCCCGCCCTGCAAAGGCCGTTGGCCATGGCGACCGTCTGCCTCTGCGCGCCGCCGAGCCGCAGGTTGGGCAGGGTCAAAACGATTGAGGGGGCGCTACTCATGCCTTAACGCTTCAACGGGGTTGAGCATCGCGGCCTTTCGCGCCGGATACAAACCGAAGGCAACTCCCACCAGAGCCGAAAAGCAGCACGCTATCACAATTGCGGAGACCGATATTTCCGCAGGCCAGCCCGTGAAGAAAGAGGCGACTTTTGAAACGCCCGCGCCGAGAATTATCCCTATGAGCCCGCCCGCGAGGGAAAGCGAAAGAGACTCAACAAGAAACTGCTTCATAATGTCGCTCCGCCGCGCCCCGATTGCCATTCTGATTCCGACCTCCTTGGTTCTCTCGCTCACCGAAACCAGCATCACATTCATAATTCCCACGCCGCCCACAATAAGCGATATGGACGCTATGCTGAGCAGCAGCACCTTCAATATGCCTGTTACGGTCGCTATGCGCTCAAGGTTGCGGGCGTTGTTTCTGATGGCGAAATCATCCTTTTCGCCGGGCGCTATGCCGTGGGTTTTCCGCAGCTCCGCGGTGATTGCGGCGGTGGCTTCCTCCATTGCTTCGGGGTCGCGCACGGCAAGCGATATTTTTGATATGCTCTTTACGGAAAGCAGTCGTTTCTGAACGGTTGAGTAGGGCATAAGGATTATGTTGTCCTGATCGGAGCCGCTGGGTTTTGTCCCAAGTTTCTGCATGATGCCCGCCACTGGGCAGGTCAGATTGCCCACCCGTATTTTTGCCCCCGTTCCGCCCGTGGGAGAGCCGAACAGTTTTTCCGCCACCGTCTGCCCCAGCACGCACACGGGGCGGGCGTTCTCTGTGTCATCCCGGCTGAAAAAAGTTCCGGCCTGCGGAAACCAGTCGTTGATGAAAGTGAAGTCGCGCGAGACGCCCGCCACCCGCGCCCGCCACTGGTTTTTTGAATAAACAACCGTCTCGGTGGTGTCTATGATTTCGGAGACAAACTGCACGCCGGGCAACTCCCGGAGGGCTTGCGCGTCTCGCGCCGTGAGGGGTTTTGCGCTTGAAAACCGCAACAGGTTCCCGCTGGGGCGCACGGTCTGAATAAGCATGGACTTGCCGCCCAGCCGCTCAAACTGCTCGCCTATCATTCTGCTCGCCCCCTGTGTTGTTGACACCAGAGAGACCACCGCCGCCACGCCGATAATGACGCCCAGAGAGGTGAGGGCGGAACGCGCCTTGTTGGACATAATTGCCCGGTAGGCGATTATCAGAGACCTGAAAGACTGCATGTTTCAGCGCTGATTATAACAGA